>NZ_JBHVVI010000053.1:0-61747 GCF_042883685.1 Kitasatospora sp. NPDC058190 | reverse complement strand
GCGGGCCCCGGGGGCCCCGCGGGCGCCGCCCCCGGCCCGGCGTTCGGCTCCCCCCCCCCCCCCGAGGCCGTTCTCGCTTCCCCTCCTGCCCCCTCTTGTCTGCCCTAACGATCGAGTCCGTCGAGCCAGCCGCCGACCAGGCCCCGCACCGTCTTGGCACACTCGACCTGCGGGTTGTGGCCGGCGCCGTCGAGCACCGTCGCCGCCATCCGGGGGTAGTGGTCGAGCAGGGCGAGCTGGTCGCGCCAGCCGACCAGGCCGTCCTGCCGGGTCGTCACCAGCAGGTGGCGGCCCCGGTGCTGCGGAGCCCGGTGCTCGGGCCAGTGCGGCAGCAGGAAGTCGGCCTCCAGCTCGGCGGCGGCCGGCTGGTCGTGGGCCCGGCGGCCGGGCAGCACGAACTGCTCGAAGAGCTCCCAACCCGGCTCGGTGAGACGGGCCATGACGTACCCGAACAGCTCGCGGTCGGGCCCGTCCGGAAGCCGGTCGAGGAGCTCCTGGTCGCGCTCGACCACCGTCTCCCCCGGCAGCGTACGATCCTCGCCCCAGCGCACCACCGGCACCAGCAGCGCCGAACCCAGCACTTGCTCCCCGTACCGCGCCGTCACCGCCCGGGCCAGCTGCCCGCCGAAGGACTGCCCGACCACCGCGAAGGGGCGGTCGCCCACCTCGGCATCGATCCAGCGGAAGACGGCCTCGGCCAGGGCCGTCGCCGAGGTCGGGCCCGGCAGTCGGGGGCTGGCGCCGTGGCCGGGGAGGTCGAGGTAGAGGCGCCGCCAGCCGGGACGGCCGGCGAAGACGGGTTCGAGCGGGAGCAGGACGCGGTGGTCGACGGTGTAGCCGTGGATCAGGACGATCGGGGTGCCCTCGCCGAAGGCGGTGTGGCGGATGACGGAGTCAGTCGTGTCGGTCATGGGGACAGCCTTCAACCGTGACATACGTGTCAGGGTCAAGCGACGGTTCGAGGTGTGCGGATCCGCCGATCAGGCGAGGCCCTTGACCACGTCCAGGTACTCCCGGATGGCGTCCCGGTTGCGGGTCAGGCACTGGATGCGGCGGGTCATCCGCTCCGTCTCGGACTCCAGGGTGTCGAGCATCTCCGGAGTGGCGTCGGCGAAGTGGATCGTCCGCGGGGTGTCCAAGCAGGGCAGGATCTGCTTGATGATCCGGGTGGGCAGGCCGGCGTCCAGCAGGCCGCGGATCTGGAGCACCCGGTCCACCAGGTAGTCGTCGTAGTCACGGTAGCCGTTCGCCTCGCGGCGCGGGGTGATCAGGCCCTGCTGCTCGTAGTAGCGCAGCAGGCGCGGAGTGCTCTCCGTCCGCCGGGCGAGTTCGCCGATCCGCATGTGGCCACCCTGGCTTCCTGGCTCCGGCTTGACCTTGACATCGATGTCAAGGATAGACGATCGGGCCCATGCCGACGTCCGAACTCCGTTCCCCTGCCCAGCCGATGGCCCCCGCCCCCGGCCTGCCCTGGCCCGCGCTGCTGGCCCTGAGCACCGCCGGGTTCGTCACCCTGCTGACCGAGGCCCTGCCCGCCGGCGTCCTGCCCGCCATGAGTGCGGACCTCGGCGTCAGCCAGTCCGGCGCCGGGCAGTCCGTCACCCTCTACGCGGTCGGCTCCATCGCCGCCGCCATCCCGCTGACCGCCGTCACCGCCCACTGGCCGCGCAAACGGCTGCTGCTCCTGGCCGTCGGCGGCTTCGCGCTGGCCAACGCGGTGACGGCGGCCTCCGCGAACTACCCGCTCACCATGGCCGCGCGCTTCGCGGCCGGCCTGGTCGCCGGGCTGCTCTGGGCGCTGCTCGCCGGGTACGCCCGCGGCATCGTCGCGCCCGAGCAGCGCGGGCGGGCGATGGCGGTGGCGATGAGCGGCTCGACCGTCGCCCTGTCGGTCGGTGTGCCGGCCGGCACCCTGCTCGCCGGGGCGGCCGGCTGGCGGCTCACCTTCGCGCTGATGAGCGCGATCGCGGTGGGCCTGGTGGGGTGGATCGCCGCCGCCGTCCCGGCGATCCCGGGCCGGGAGGAGCACGACCGGCCATCGATCCGGCGGGTGCTGCGGATCCCGGGCGTGGCAGCCGTGCTGGGGGTGACGGCGACCTTCGTGCTCGCCCACAACATCCTCTACACCTACGTCGCGGCCCTGCTCGAACCCCTCGGCCTCGGCGGGCGGACCGACACCGTGCTACTCGTCCTCGGCCTCTCCGCACTGGCGGGCATCGCCGCCACCGGAGCCCTCATCGACCGTCACCTGCGCGCCCTCACCCTCGCCGCCTGCGGACTCCTCGCCCTCGCGGCGACCATCATCGCCGCCGCCCTGATCAGCTCAACGCCCTGGCCGGTCCACGCCGCCGCCGTGATCTGGGGCCTCGGCTTCGGCGGCGCCGGCACCCTCCTGCAGACCGCCGTCGCCGACGCCGCCGGCCCGGCCGCCGACCTCGCCCAGTCCCTCCTGGTCACCTGCTGGAACCTCGGCATCGCCGCTGCGGCGGCGGCCGGCGGACTCCTGCTGGACCACGGCGGGCCCGAGTCGCTGCCCTGGTCGGCGCTGGCGCTGCTGGCGCTCGCCCTGGCGGTGGCGGCGGCCGCCCGGCGGCATGGTTTTCCGGGGTGGGAAGGGGCCGAGCGAGGATGACACTCGTTCGTGTGAAGTCGAGGTGAGGCGCCCGCCTTCCCGCTCGACGCACGTCAGCCTGGACCGCCCACGATCTCCGCATGGAAACCCCACGAGCGCACCGACGAGTTGACCGCCAGGGTCGCGACCGGCGAGCGCTTCGGGATCGCCCGGGGCGGCCGGCTGGTCACCGTGCCGGCTCCGCCCGCCCTGGAGCGAGAGGCGCTGGAACGCCTCGTGCGCGACGGCGCCATCGTCGCGGAGAACGCCGCCACCGCACGCGGCCTGGCCGACTGGCCGCTCCCCTCGTGCGACTCCCGACTCGACTCGGCTTCCGCAGCCCTCCACGCGATGCGGGACGAAGAGGAGGAACGCCACTGCGGGCGGGCGCAGATGCGCCCACCCGCAGAGCGTTCTTGACGCCGTCAGAACCGGTCGCATGTTGTCCACAACCTGCATGTTCACTTTGGCTTTCGTCACCAGGTACCGCACTAACGAGATTGGCCCTCGCGCGTGGTCACGTCCGGATCGCCTCGGGCAGCACGGCTGCGGGCCGGCCCGTCACGACCACGAGGGTGCCGGCCAGGGCGATCGAGGCGAAGACGGTCAGAGCGCCGACGGTGCCGACCGCGCCGGCCAGGGTGCCGCCCAGCAGTGCGCCGACCGGCATGACGAGCTGGCCCATCGACCGCGAAAGCCCGAGCACCCGGCCGAGTCGCTCCGGCGGGGAGAGCAGCTGCTGCAGGGTCACCGAGCTGACGGCCCACACAGTCGCGCAGAAGCCGAACACCAGCTGGTAGGCGACCAGCACCGGCAGGGCGAAGCCCAGCGAGGCCGCCGGGATCAGGAACAGAGCGGCCGCGGCGAGCGGGCCGAAGACCGGGATCACCCTGGTCAGACCGATGCGGGCGATGACCTTCTTGGCGGTGAGGACGGCGGTCACCGCCGCCACGCTGAAGGCGGCGGTGGTGACGCCTACCTCGCCTGGGCCCAAGTCGGCGACCTGGTAGGCGAAGTAGGCGTACAGGCCGCCGAGCCCGGCCCCGCCGAGGTTGAGGGCGGCGGCGGCCAACGCGAGCCGGGCCAGCACCGGCTGGTCGCGGAGCACCCCGGCGCCCTCCCGCAGGGACTCGACGACCCCCGGCCGCGCGGCCGGGCGCGCTTCCGCTTCGGCGTCCCGTTGGAGCCTGGGCAGGCTCAGGGCCACGGCGGACAGCCCGTAGCTGACCGCGTCCGCCGCCATCGCGGTGGCCGCTCCCACGGCCTGCACCAGCCCGGCGGCCAGCCCGGGCCCGGCGATCTGGCCGACCGAACGGGCTCCGGCCAACTTGGCGTTGGCCGCGACCAGGCCGTCCTCGGGGACGAAGTCGGGCACCGCGGTCGGCACCGCGATGGCGGAGAGCCCGCCGAGGGCGCCGGAGACGGCGGCGATGCCGTAGAGGTGGAGCAGCGTCAACGCACCGGCGGTGTGCGCCAGCGGCACGGTGGCGATCAGCAGGAGCTGGGCGAGGTCGACGGTGACCAGCAGTCGCCGGCGGGAGGCGACCCGGTCGACCAGCACCCCGGCGAACGGCCCGGTCAGGCCCTGCACCCCGTACTCCAGGGCGAAGAGCAGGGAGGCGGCGAGCGGGCCCGCACCCAACAGGAGGATCGCCAGCGTCGGCAGCGCGAGCGCGGTGACCTGCGTACCCGCCACGCTGACACCCTGCGAGAACATCAGGGCGGGCACGGCTCGCCGGGAGGAGGAAGGAGCAGCCACCGGGACGGTCTCTCCACTCTCATCTGCCATGCCCTTCACGCTACTTCACCACGTCGAGGCACAGACGCCCGCGCCGGAACGACGCGCCCCGGAGCGCGAGTGAGGCCGGCGCCTCTCAGGGCGCCAGCGGAGCCAGCGCGGTGGGCCGGACCGCGCCGGCGGCGGCCGAGCCGTGGAGCAGGGCGGCCAGGTCGTGGGGCGGCGCCGGCTCGCCGGTCGGGGTCGCCGCGGTGATGCGGTCGAGCCGGAAGCCCCGGCCGGCCTGGCGGGTGCGGCACCAGGCGATGAGGTACCACGTGCCGTCGGCGGTGAGCAGTCCGGCCGGTTCCACCGCGCGGTCGCTCTCCTGCCCGGCCGCGTCGACGTAGGACAGCCGCAGCACGGTGCCCTCGGCGAGGGCCCGCTCCACCGCGGTGCGGACGGACTCCGCGGTCCTGGTCGGCAGTGCGACGATCCGGGCGGCGAGCTCCTGGGCTGCCGTCGAGGCGGGGCCGGTCATCGCGGCGGCGATCTTCTGGGAGGCCGTACGGACCGCGCCGGCGTACGGGGCCGAGGTGTCGGCCGCGGCGAGCGCGGCGACCAGCGCCGAGGCCTCCTCGGGGGTGAGGCGGATCGGCGGCAGGGTCATCGCCGGGTCGATCGACCAGCCCCCGCCCCGCCCGGTGGTCGCGCGCACCGGGACACCCGACTCCATCAGCGCTTGGAGGTCCCGCTGCACGGTGCGCACGCTCACCTCGAACCGCGCGGCGAGCACGGCGACCGTCAACGATCGCGGTGCCGCCGCGCGCAGTTCTTCCACCAGCGCGTAGAGCCGAGGGGTGCGGTTCATGTGGCCGACGCTACCGTCCCGCGCCGGCCAGGAAGTCCCGCTCCCGCTGCTGTTCGCGTGCGGTGACGGTCAGCGGGAACAGGGTGAAGCCGTGCATCGCCCCGGCGACGACGGCGAGTTGGACGGGTGCTCCGGCCGCCTGCCACCGCTGGGCCAGGAACAGCGAGTCGTCCAGCAGCGGGTCCTCGGTGCCGACCATGATCCGCGCGGGCGGCATGCCGGTCAGATCGGCGTACAGCGGCGAGACCTCCGGGTCGCGGCGCCGGTCCGGGGTCATCCCCGGCGTGAAGAGCTCGTAACTGCCGCGCAACGAATCGGAGTTGCTCAGCAGCAGTCGGGAGCCGAACAGCCGCTGGCTCGGCGTCATCGACAGGTCGTACGGGCCGAAGGCCAGGTGGGCCGCCCGGAACGCGCCGGTGATGCCGCGCCGGTCGCGCAGCCGCAGCAGGGTCAGGACGCTCAGGTGGGCGCCGGCCGACTCGCCGCCGATCAGCAGCCGCCGGGTGCCGAACTCGACCTCGGCGTGGTCCACCAGCCAGCGGGCGGCGGCCTCGCAGTCGTCGGGCCCGGCGGGGAAGGGATACTCCGGCGCCAGGCGGTAGTCCACGCTCACCACGGCCAGTCGGGCTTCGGTCGCCAGGCTCCAGAGCTTCTCGTCCTGCCCGTCGGCCGAGCCGAACACCCAGCCGCCGCCGTGAATGTGCAGGTACACGCCCTCGACGTACTCCGGCACGAACGTCCGGACCCTCACCCCGGACGGGAGAACGCGGTCCTGGCCCTGGGGCATTCGCACCGGGGGCGTGTCGCCGCCGAGCCGGTTGCGGCGCAGGTGCGCGATGGTGGCCGCGTCGGGCGCCTGCCCGCGCTGGGGGCGGAGTGCGGCGGCAGCCTCGAACTGTGCGTTGAAGGCCAGGGTCTCGGTGAGGCAGTCCTCGTCGGTGATCGTCATGAGTCGATGGTCGCGACCGTCCGCGACACCAGCCTGTCACCCTTTTTCAGTGACCTGCGTCACAACACATCGTGAACTATCAAATCTGTTACGGTCGTATCTATGAAGAGAGAATTCAACGCTCCGGCCGCCGAGACCGAGCTGCGGATGCCCCTCGACACCAAGGTGGTCATCTGGGTCTTCTGCGGTGCGGCCGGCGCCGGCCTCGGCTTCGCCGTCCCCTGGCTGCTGCAGTTCGCCGCCAAGCACCCGATCCCGTACGCGGACACCGTGAGGTTCCTCGGCTCGTTCGACTCCCCCGCCATGGTGATCGGCCGACCGGTGCTGCTGGCCGCCATCGGCCTGGTGATCGGCCTCTTCCTCACGTACCACAGCGCCACGCTGCGGATCACGGACGAGAGCATCACCGTCATCGAAGGCGACGACACCCGCGTCATCACCCGCGACCAGGTCGGCGGCGTGTTCCGCCACGACGGCAAGGTGCGGATCGAATCGCCCGCCGGACGCGTGTTGTTCGACGACGACGTCGAGGGCAAGAAGGCCGTCATCGCCGAGGCCTTCCGCCGCCACCACTACCCTTGGGAAGGCGCCTGAGCCGCACCCCGGGGCGTGTGATCGAGAACCGAGGTCTCCCGTTGTCCGCATACAAAGCCGCGCCGCGAACGGTCGTCGAGGCCTGCTTCGATCCGCAGGGCACCGCATCGCTCGACTACGTCTACGACGTCGCCGCGGCCGCCGGCCTGTCGGACCAGCCGGTGCGGCTGGCGATCCGCCGGCTGGAGGCGGCGGGCGTGTTGCGGCAGGAGGGGCGGGGCCGGAAGGGCCGGCTGCTGCTCACCGATGCCGGTCGGCTCCGCGCCGACATGGACGTCCGGTTCATCGCGCTCGCCTACGCGCAGGATGCCGGGCTCGCGCCGTGGGACGGCCTCTGGCGGCTCTACACCTTCTCCGTGCCGGAGCAGCGGCGAGCGGAACGCGACGCCCTCCGTGTGGCGTTGACCCGACTCGGCGCCGTCGCGCTCGCGCCCGGTGCCTATGTGAGCCCGCACGACCTCCTGGAGGAGCTGGTCGGCGAGACCTCGGAGGCGACGGTCGGGACCTATCTGATCACGGCGGAGGCCACCCGGCTGATCGGCCCGGGATTCACCGGTGCCGTCGCCGTTGCGGAGCGGCTCTGGCCCGCGGCCGACACGATCGAGGCCTACCAGCCGCTCGCCGACGCGCTCGGCGACGAATCGCCCGGACGTGACGGGAGTTCCGCCGAACTCATCGCCACCGCACTGGGTCTGGTCGATGCGTTCAGCCGGGCGATGGAGAGCGACCCGCTACTGCCAACGGAGTTGAGGCCCGCCCCGTGGCCGCCGTCGCAGCTCCGGCACGCGTTCCGGGAGAGGTGGGCGGCGATCCGGAAGCAGGCGCCGGACCTCTCCCTCTTCCGCGCCTACGACATCCCCGCGATGCCCTCGGCCTGATGCGGCCGTCGCCGGTTGCCGAAGCGTGTGGACAATGGCTCCGTGCATTCAGACACAGGCCACCCGAGATGGTGGTTCGCGCTCCGGGGCTTCCTGCTGTTCCTCGCGTGCGGAGGACTTGGCTGCTTCGTCACCGAGGTGATGGCGCATCGCACGGTTGGCGGGATGCCGTGGGGCGGGCTGCTGTTCGGGGCGGTCGTGTCCGCGACGCTCAGCGCACTGTTCCCTGGGCGACAGCGCCGTTGAGCGGCGGTTCCCCACCCCTCGCAAGCCGGACGTCACGGCCCCGCCGACACGGCCGCGTTCACGTCAGTGGGGCGGGATGATCCCGGTCAGCCACTTGAAGGTCGGGACGACCAGCGGCTTCCAGGTCGACGTCAGGTGCGGGCCGGTGGTCTCGAACGGCGTGACGGTGGTCGGGCTCTTCGCCGCCTGCTGGAGGGCGGTCGCGTCCTCCAGCCCGTCGCCCCGCTTGCCGGTCACGTAGAGCGCGACGTTCGGCGGCGTCTGGGCGTGGGTGAGGATGTAGAGCGGGTTGGAGGTCTCGCGTAGCTTCGGGTCCTTGGCGGTCAGTGAGGCCGGTTCGCCGGCCGGGTCGTTGTAGCCGGACATGCTGATCGCGGCGCGGTACCGGTTCGGGTGGGAGAGCGCGAGGCGCAGGGCGCAGTGGGCGCCGGCCGAGTAGCCGGACAGGGCCCAGCGGTCCGGGGTGGTGTCGGCCCGGAAGTTGTCCACGATCATCTGCGGGACGTCCCGCGAGAGCCAGGTGTCGGCGTTGACCTTACCGGGGACGTCGGCACACCCGGTGTCGGTATTGCCGAGGAGGGTGACGCGCGGTACGACCAGGATGAACGGGGTCACCTGACCGGACTTCATCAGTGGTTCCAGCTGCTTGGTCGCTTCCATGGCATCGCCGAACCAGGCGCTGGACGACCCGGGGAACCCGACGAGCAGTTCGACCACCGGGAAGGTCTTGTCCTTGTAAGCCGGGTCGTCGTACTGCGGCGGCGTCCAGACCAGCACCTCGCCGTCGACTCCGGAGAGCCGGCCCTTGAGGTCGGCCTGCTTCACGTTCCTGGGCACGGCGTCCGAGTCGGGCGCATGGAAGGTCTGGGGCACCTTGGGCGCGGCGGTGCCGGGCGAGCCGGCGGGGGCGGCACCCCGGTCGCCGGCCAGGCCCTCGTCCTTCGGAGGCACGGGCACGGCCCGGACGTGGCTGGCGTTGCCCAGCAGGTCGCCCCAGTTGTCGTAGAGCTGGTTCTCGTTGTTGACGATCACGAAGACCATGGCCACGGCGGTGAACTGGCAGAGCACCACTGTGCCGAGGTACGAGAGCGCACGCAGCGGCGTGCGCCGCTGTTCAGGGGTTCGCGCCCGCCCGAAGAACCTTCCTTTGCCCAGCCATTGCGCCATGGCCAGCGCGATGGAGCCCACGAACAGAACGATCGTGAGGATGAGGAAGGGGGTGCCCGTCAGAGTCATTGCGTTCGAAGCCGGTTCCTGTGCCCGCCGGGCCCGCGTACCCGGTCACAGGAGAGACACCGAGGAACTGTCGTTCGGTTGCCTCCTCACGGGAAATTCCCCGCCCGGGCCGGTGGCCCCGCCAATCCTCGCGCTGCCAACCTTCGTGTGGCGAGTTCAGTTGCAGACGCCTTCGACGGTGTTCGGTAGGCCGATGAGGAGGTCGGTGACGTACGCGCACATGTGGCGGCCCAAGCCGTCGTGCCGCCAGCCGGAATCGGCACCCCCACGGCCAGTCCAGCAGCGGCCGGCGGACTACACCGCACGGCGACAGGCCGGATCCCGGACGACCGGGCGGAGACACGCTCACAGCGTCCGAACCCCGGCGCCAATGGCTCTTCAGCCACCTCGGACGGGCCCGGACGAGGGGGCCGATGACGGGACAGCCTTCAGCGAACGACGGGGATGCGGCCGCCGCGCCAGTCCGCGATGCGCTTGCGGATGCTGGGGAGGACGGGGAGCGCGTCGATCTCGGCGGGGGTGAACCAGCCGACCTCGAAGGACTCGTCGGAGGTGCGGAGTTGGCCGCCGGTGGGAGTGGCCAGGAGACAGATGGAGAACTCCTGGCGGACCTCGCCGTCGTCGTAGGCGAGGATGTGGGCGGGGTTGGTATAGGTGCCGACGATGCCGGTGATGGCGACGTCGATGCCGGTTTCCTCGCGGGTCTCGCGGATCGCGCAGTCGCCGATGGACTCGCCGAGTTCCATCGTTCCGCCGGGCAGGGCCCACATACCGTTGTCGGTACGGCGCTGGAGCAGGACGCGGCCGAGGCCGTCCACTACAACTGCGGATGCTGCGGGCACCAGGCTGTTGGGCTCGGGGGCGTTCGGGTCGTCCTCGTAGTCGCGCCTGGCCATACGGGATGCCTCCGGCGGTGGGTGCGGCCTTGGGCGTAACGCCCAAGGCCGCGAGGTCAGATAGTGGTGGCGCCGAACTCACCCGCGCGGACGGCGGTCACGAAGGACTGCCAGGCGGCGGGGGTGAAGGCGAGGGCCGGACCCTCCGGGTCCTTGGAGTCACGCACACGACCAGGGTCGGCGTCATCGACCTCAACACAGGTGCCGTTGTTACCACCGCTGTAACTGCTCTTACGCCACCGGGCCAAATGGTGATCAGTCTTGCGCATGCTCGTGATCCTCCGCCGCCGACAGAATCAGGGCAAGGGACGCCTCCGGCGACAACGCGACGGCCCGTGCCAGATCGTAGGACTCCTGGCACCGGGCAACCAACCGAGATTCATCCACAAGCTGGCCAACGTGAGGCCCTTCGACGTAGGCCATCGGCGGCGCGTCGACGAAAGTCATCAGCGAGAGCACGCCTTCAAGGAGCGCGTGAGCGCGCTTGAAGGTTGCAACCTGAACGATAATGCGCCGCCGCTCGATCAGATCTGCAATGTGTCGCAATTGCGCTGACATGATTTGGCTATTGCCGACAGTCCGCCGAACTACCGCTTCATCGAGGATGTACCAGACCCTGGGACCCATCGGGTCGGCCACCAGGCGGGTCCGCTCCATCCGTGCCGAAATCCGCTCGTCGAGCTCATCCTCCAACAGCAAGGGCTGTGCACTCAGGAAGACCGCCCTTGCGTAATCGGGGGTCTGAACCAACCCCGGCACCACCAGGGCCGCGTACTCGCTGATCGTCAGCGCTTGCTTCTCGTACTCGGCAGCCTCGCTGAAGTAGTGAGCGAAGCGCGAGTAGTCAAGCAGCGCATGCAACCGCTCCAACACGCCACCTGTTGAGAGCACCTCATCGATCCGCCTCGACAGATCGAGCCGCGGCACCCGGACAGCCGTCTCCAACTGCCCAATATAGGCGCCGGAAACGAAGACCAGCGATCCCAACTTCTCCTGTGTCATACGAGGGACGACCGCCTCGCGAAGCCTCCGCAGTTCGGAGCCGTAGTACTCGCGAGGTGTCATTCCGCGCGGGACTTCGAGCCTGGGCATCGCGCTCTCCCAATTCCAACGTGCAACCTGTTGTGACTATCCGGATTCACAGCGTAGCTCCGTAAATGCAGTCTGGTGGGGCAAATCCAAAACTCACCAGGAGCAGCGCCATGGCTTCCATGCTCAGAAAGATCACCGCCGAGGACCGCCGCGAGGCCGCCGACGCGCTCGACGACCTCAAGGCCACCCTCGCCTACGCCGGGACCCAACTCCCCTCTCCCGGCATCGACTGGAACTGCGCCTCCGTCACCGGCATCGTCCTCATCGACCTCGGCGCCGCGCCCACCTCCGTCGTCCGTCAGATCGTCGACGTGCTCCGCCTCGGCGTCCGCGCCCAACGCGAGCAGGCCAACCAGCAAGCCTGGTACCCCGCCATCGGTTCGACCATCCTCCTCACCACGGACGGCGGCACCCCCCTCCCCGCCAAAGTCGTGGGTGCCAACGGCAAGTTGATCAGCGTCCGCCTCGAAAGCTGGATCCCGTCATGACCGCACCCGCCGTCTCCATCGGCGATCTCGTCTACGACCGCCGCACCAAGCGACTCGGCGTCGTCATAGACCTCGTCGGCGGTCGCCTCTACCTCCGCCCGCCGCACGGCGGCATCGAGTGGACCGCCCGCCCCGAGCACGTCGGCCCGCCTCCCCGACGCGCCGCCTCATGACGTCACCGACCCGTCCCCGCGCCTCCCTGGTCGCCGCCGCAGCGTTCGCCGTCGCGACCGGGACGGGCGCGGGGGCTCTCGCTGCCCACCCACTCCACCACGACGACCCCGGCGGGGCGCACCTGCTCTTCCTCCTCGTCCTCTGCGCCGTGACCCTGCTGGCCAACTCCGCACTCAGCAGCGCCATTCAGCGTCGGCACCCGCCCCGTCCGACGGAGTCAGGCCAGCAGGCGGCTCCAGATCGTCGCGGTCGGTGCGGCGAGGAGGAGGCGTTCGCGGGGCGGGTCGGAGCTGAGGGGGAGCCAGGTGAGGGCGGGGTCGTCGGCCACGGCGGCGGCCGGGCGGAGCGCGATGACGGTGTCATCGCCGAGGAGGGCGTGGCGGAACAGGGTGTGGCTGCTGTGGTCGTGGTCGCCGGGGGTCGTGCGCGGTGTCCAGCCGTGGACGGCGAGCTGGGCCAGGACGGTGGAGGCGTAGCCGGACGCGGCGGATTCCGGGAACCAGAGCAGGCGTTGGCCGTCGAGCTCCGCCCAGGTGACGGACGTGCGGTCGGCCAGCGGGTGGGCGCGTCCGACGACGGCTCCGAGCGGCTGGTCGGCGAGGACGCGGGTGGTGAGGCCGGTCTCGTCGACCGGACCGCGCAGGATGCCGAAGTCGAGTCTGCCGATGCGCAGCCGGTCGGCCTGGTCGTGGGAGTCGACCGCGTGGTAGCCGAGGTGGAGCGGGCGGTCCCGGGTGACGAGCCCCTCGGCCGCCGCCAGGACCTCCTGCGACAGGCCGTGGCAGACGCCGATCCGGGCCGGCAGCGCGGCCCCGCGCGCCGAGGTCATGGCGGCGTGCAGCTCGCCGAGTGCGCGGTTGGCGCCGTCCAGGAGCGCCTGCCCCGCGGCGGTGAGGGACATCCCGACCGGGCCGCGGTGGAACAGCGGTGCGGCGACCCGGCGTTCGAGCGCGCGGATCTGCTGGCTCAGGCTCGGCTGGGTGATGTGGAGCCGGCGTGCGGCCTCGGTGACCGTACCGGCCTCGGCGACGGCGGCGAAGTACCTCAGGTGCCGGAACTCGATTCCGGACAGGTCGTTCACGGGCTTCCCATCAGCGGTTATCGGGTGGCGCCTATGGCGTCCCCGGGGGATCGTATTGGCGGGCGGGGCGGGTGTTCCGGTTGGCTGTTCGGCGAAGGAAGCCCCCCGCACGGCGATCGAGAGTTCCAAGACATGCATGATGTTCTGACGGCAGACCAGATAGAGCGGTTCGTGACGGACGGGTTCGTCCGGCTGGAGGAGGCCTTCCCCCGCGAGCTGGCCGAGGAGTGCCGGGCGTTCCTGTGGCGCGAGACCGGGCTGGCCGAGGACGACCCCGCCACCTGGACCCAACCGGTCGTGCGGCTGTGGGGCTACGCGGACGAGCCGTTCCAGCGGGCCGCCACGACCGAGCGGCTGCACGGCGCGTTCGACCAGCTGGTCGGCCCCGGGCGGTGGTTGCCGAGGACCGGGCTCGGAACGTTCCCGATCCGTTTCCCGCACCCGGATGACCCGGGTGACACCGGCTGGCACGTGGACGCCGGCTACACGCCCGAGGGGGAGGCCCTCCCCTGGCTCAACCTGTTCTCGCGGGAACGGTCGCTGCTGATGCTGTTCCTGTTCTCGGACGTCGACGCCGACCACGGCCCGACCCGGATCAAGGTCGGCTCGCACCTGGACGTCCCGGCGTTCCTGGAGCCGGCCGGCGAGCGCGGGCTCGACTTCATGGCGCTGTGCCGGTCGATGGATGCGGCGGGCCGGCTCGACGCCCCCGACCGCGAGGTGGCCTTCGCCACCGGGCGCGCCGGGGACGTCTACCTCTGCCACCCGTTCCTGGTCCACGCCGCGCAGCCCAACCGGGGCACGCAGGCGCGGTTCATCGCTCAGCCTCCGCTGATCTCGGCGGCTCCGCTGGAGCTCGACCGGGCCGACGGGGCGTACTCGCCGGTCGAGCGGGCGGTGCGGCTCGGGCTGGCGCGACAGGGGTGAGGTCAGGGCGGGCTCCTTCGTCGGGCCCCGGTTCGGGGGCCTGGCGAGGTTCACGCTAGGAGAGCGGGCGGAGGGACGGCCCGACAGTTCCGGAACGCGATCTGTCGGGTGACGGCGCTCCGCCGCTCCGTAAATCCTTTGGTCCGACCTCCCCGCCGGTCCGACAATCGCCGGATGACCGATGATCAGATCGACTGGGACCGTCTGCGCGCGGCCCGTCGGGGCAGCACGCGCTTCTTCTCCGGCAGCCTCCCCGCCACCATCCACGAGCGGCTCACCGCCCTCGCCGACGCCGTCGACCCGGACCTCTACCCCGACTTCTACGGGAACGGCGGTCCCGTCGGGGAGCTCGAAGAGCGCACCGCCGCCCTTCTGGGCAAGGAGGACGCGGTCTTCTTCCCCACCGGCACCATGGCCCAGCAGGTGGCCCTGCGCTATCACGCCGAGCAGCTCGACAACCGGGCCGTCGCCCTCCACCCGCTCAGTCACATCGAGCGGCACGAGCGCCACGCCCACACCCAGCTCACCGGCCTGCGCGGCCTCTGGGCCACCACCGAGCAGCGCCAGCCGACCCCCGAGGAGCTGCGCGCGCTCGGCGAGCCCTTCGGCACCCTGGTGGTCGAACTCCCGCTGCGCGACCCGGGCTTCCTCCTCCCCAGCTGGGAGGAGCTCACCGAGCTCACGGCCGCCGCCCGCGAAACCGGCGCCCGGGTGCACTTCGACGGCGCCCGCCTCTGGAACACCACCGCCCACTTCGGCAAGCGGCTCGACGAGATCGCCGCCCTCGCCGACAGCGTCTACGTGTCCTACTACAAGGACCTCGGCGGCATCAGCGGCGCCGCTCTCGTCGGCGACAAGGCGCTCGCCGCCTACGCCCGCACCTGGCGCCACCGCTACGGCGGCCAGATCTACCAGCAGTGGCCCGCCGCCCTCGCCGCGCTCTCCGGCCTGGACACCGCGCTCCCCCGGCTGCCCGGCTACACCGCCCACGCCAAGACCCTCATCCCGGCCCTGGCCGCGCTCCCCGGCGCCCGCCTCCACCCGGAGGAGCCGCCCACCCGCGAGTTCCAGCTCTGGCTGCCCCACCCCGCGAAGGCCCTGAACGCCGCCGTCCTCGCCCTCGCCGAGCAGGAACGGATCTGGTTCATCCCGGAGTGGAACGACGCCGCCCCCGGCCTCGCCATGGCCGAGGTGAGCCTCGACGGCCCGGCGCAGGACTGGACGGCCGAGGAGGTCACCGAACTCGGCCTGCACTTCCTGGAGTTGGTCGCAGCCGCCGAGAAGGGAACCACCACCGGCTGAAGACCGCAGCGGCGCCCGGCAGCCAAGCCGGGCGCCGGGGCCCAACCCTGGACGGTCATCCTCAGTTCTCCGACCGAAACCGATCACGGTCCGGTAGAAAGTGGACGTGAAGATCAAGGGTGTTACCTATGACATAGGCACTCCGACCGTCGACGGCTCGGTCACTCGACCGGATCTCGCGGTGGCGACGATGCGACAGGAGCTCGCCGCCATCGCCGACGAGCTGCACTGCACCGCGGTGCGGATCACCGGCGACGATGTCACCAGATTGCGGCTGGCCGCGGAGACGGCCATCGGGCTGGGCCTGGCGGTGTGGATCTCCCCGATGCTGCCGAACGCCGATGAGGCGACGACGCTGGGGGCGATCGCCGCCGCGGCCGAGGTCGCCGGGGACCTCCACCGTGCCGGCGGCGACGTCACGCTGGTCGTCGGCTGCGAGTTGAGCGCCTTCATGGCCGGTCTGGTACCCGGTGCGAACATCGCCGCTCGACTGGCCTCGCTCGCGAACCCGATGGGCTGGCCACCGGAGTTCTTCGCCGCGGGTCCGCCGCCGGACCGGCTCAACCGCCTGCTGGCCACCGCGGTCGCCACAGCGCGACGGCACTTCGCCGGCCCGGTCACCTACGCGGCCGGCATCTGGGAGGACGTCGACTGGACACCGTTCGACATCGTGGCGGTCGACGCCTACCGGGACGCCACCAACGCCACCACCCTCCAAACGGCGCTCGAGTCGCTGCACCAGCACGGAAAGCCGGTGGTCGCGGCCGAGTTCGGCTGCGCCACCTTCACCGGAGCGGCGGATCACGGCAGCCTGGCCTGGACACTGGTCGACCGCTCGAACGGCTCTCGTCGGCCGCGCCCCGGGCTGATCCGCGACGAGGCGGCCCAGGCCCGTGAACTCACCTCGATGCTCGACCTGTTCACCGCCGCGGGGCTGGCCGGCGCGTTCGTCTTCACCTATGTGACCCCCGTCTACCCGGCGGCCGACGACCCGTTGGACGATCTCGACACGGTCGGCTACGGCCTGGTCCGCTCCTGGCCGGACGGGCGCACCACCCCCAAGGCCGCTTTCGCCGCTGTCGCCCGCGCCTACTCACCTCGCACGGGGTGACACGACAAGCGACGGCCTCAGGGCGTGTCCGACAGGCACGCCCTAACCCTCGCGGCTCCGGGGCAGCACGGGCTTGACGTCCAGGATCGGCGTGCCGTCGATGGCCTCCAGGCCGCTCACCCGGATCCGCAGGCCGTCCACCGCGAGGATGGTGACCCGGTGCAGGCCGATGGGGTTGGGGCGGTCGGGTGAGCGGGTGGCGAAGACCCCGGTCTCCGGCCGGGAGTGGTCCCCGCGCGGGTGGACGGCGAGCACCTCGCGGTCGGCCCGGTCGAGCCAGGTCAGCAGCAGCACCTCCTGCCCGGCCGCCAGGTCCCGCAGCCCCCGCTCGACCGAGGGGTCGAACACCAGCCAGGCGTCGGGCCCGCCCTCGTCGCCCTGCTTGGGGGCGCCCGCCCGGTCCGTCAACGGCGACTCCACCCGGCCGATCGCCCGTACCCGGTAGTGCTGCTCCGGCATCACGGCTTCTCCTCTGTTCGGTGTCGGATCCGGCTCCGGCGACCGGCGGCTCATGAGCCGCCGGTCAGCTGCTGCCAGAGGTGCCCAGGATCCTCCACCCAGCGTGTCGTCCATCTGGCGACCATCGCGTTCGCTCGCTCCGGACTCGAAATCCGGCAGACCCCGCCGGGACTTTGTGTCAGAATGACGATATGAGCAAGCAGCATGTGGGGGACCTTGCCGATGTCCGCAACCGCGCGGACCTGGCCGCCCTGATGGCCGCCGGGGCGCGGCCCAAGTGGGTGATGTTCTGGGGGCACACCCAGCGCAAGGGCGGCGGGACCCGGCAGGAGTGCCTGAGCCAGTGGTGGCCCGGGCGGTTCACCGTCGACGGGGTGACGTACGCGTCCGCCGAGCACTGGATGATGGCCGGCAAGGCCCGGATGTTCGGGGACGAGGCCATCGAGCAGCGCGTCCTGGAGGCCCGCACGCCCGCCGAGGCCAAGAAGCTGGGCCGGCTGGTCAAGGGCTTCGACGACCGGAAATGGACGGCGGGCCGGTTCGAGCTGGTCGTCGAGGGCAACGTCGCGAAGTTCAGCCAGGACGAGGCGCTGCGCGACTACCTGCTGGGCACCGGCGCCCGCGTCCTGGTCGAGGCCAGCCCGCTGGACCGGATCTGGGGCATCGGGCTCGCCGCGGACGACATCCGCGCCGAACGGCCGCTGGAGTGGCGGGGGTTGAACCTGCTCGGCTTCGCGCTGATGGAGGCGCGGGCCCGACTGGCGCAGTGAGGCCAGGGCGGCGGTCGCCGCGGAGCGCGACCGGCGCACTTCTCACAACGACCGCCCTCTGCGCGCTCCTTGACACCACTCGGACACGACTGGTCGTGCGCTCTTAACTCCCCCGCCACATAACGACGCCAGGATGTCCCGCAGTCAGGGTCTGGATGGACAGGTTGGGGCGATCATGCGCATGCGGTCGACGGAAGAATCCGCAGGCCAGCCGCTGGAGGGTGAGCAACAGGCTGCCGAACTCCGCGCGGAACTGGATGAGTTACTCCGCGCCAGCCGCTACGCGAGCCAGCGCGAACGGCGGCTGAACGAGGCGATACGCGCGACCCCGGGCCGCCACCGCCCGGACGGGGGCCTGCTGCGGCAACTCGCCCAGGTGCGCACCCTGCGCGAGGGCCTGGGCGCCCGCTGCCTCCAACTCAGCGACCAGCTGGAGGAATTGGAGCTCCGTCTCAGACAGTGGCAGCATTCCCAGGAGGAACCGGAGCCCCAGCCGAGGCCGGCCCCACCACCGCCTCCACCGCCCACCCGGCCCGACCTCGGCGGCATCACCGAGCGGATCACCACCCTCCACCGCGCCGGCGCCTCCACCGAGGCCGAGGAACTGCTGAACCAGGCCGCCGCCCGCCTCGCCCCCGCCGACGCCGCCCTGCTGGTCGGCATGCTCTCCCAGCGCGGCCCGACCGGCGCCTCGCTCCACCTCGCCCGGACGGCCGCCCAAGGCGCCCCCGACCACGCCGTCGCCGTGCTGGCCGAGCTGCGCGAACTGGGACTGGCGGAGGAGGCCGCCGAGCTGTTCCACGCCTTCTGGGCCTACCCGGCGGCCGCCGTCCCCGACCTCCTCGCCGTACTGGAGCGGGCCGGGCAGCACGCCGACGCCGCGACCCTGCTCTGGGAGTGGGGCTCCGCCCCGACCTCCGAGCTGACCTCCCTCGCCGCCTGCCTCCAGCAGCACGGCCGCCCCGCCGACGTCCGCACCTTGCTGCGCCAGGCCGCCGGCCGCCCCACCGCCGACCTCGCCGCCCTCGCCGCCGAGCTGCCCCCCGCGCTCGCCACCCTCCTGCTGAACGAGCTGGCCGCCCTGCGCCCGCCCGTCGAACTGGTCCGCCTGGCCGCGGCCCTGGACGGCACCCCGGACCTCTACGGTCGGCTGCTGGCCGCCCTGCTGGCCGACGGGACCCGCCACCGCACCACCCTCGCCGCCCTCCGCACCGCCGGACTGCCGACCGCCCCGCCCACCACCCCGCGCTCCCGCTGGGGACGGCGGTAGGACGGCGGCAAGGGGAGGAAGCCCGCCGGGGGCCGTCGTCGGCCCCACCGAACAGCAGGGAGCCCCCGCCCGCCCCACCAGGGGCGAACAGGGGCTCCCGAAAAGCCGGACTCAGCAGCCGATGAGGCGCGCGCCCAGGTAGGCCTTCACCTGGTCGAGCGACACGCGCTCCTGCGACATGCTGTCGCGGTCGCGGACGGTCACCGCGTTGTCCTCAAGGGTGTCGAAGTCGACCGTCACGCAGAACGGCGTGCCGATCTCGTCCTGGCGGCGGTAGCGCTTGCCGATCGCACCGGCGTCGTCGAACTCGACGTTCCAGGCGGTGCGCAGGTCGGCGGCCAGGCCGCGGGCCTTCGGGGAGAGGTCGGCGTTGCGGGACAGCGGCAGGACGGCGACCTTGACCGGGGCCAGGCGCGGGTCGAGCCGCATGCCGACGCGCTTCTCCATGACGCCCTTGGCGTTGGGCGCCTCGTCCTCGAAGTAGGCGTCGATCAGGAAGGCCAGCATGGCGCGGTTGAGGCCGGCCGCCGGCTCGATGACGTACGGGAAGTACCGCTCGCCGCTCTCCTGGTCGTAGTACTTGAGGTCCTGGCCGGAGGCCTCGCTGTGCACCCGCAGGTCGTAGTCGGTGCGGTTGGCGACACCCTCCAGCTCGGAGAACTCGCTGCCACCGAAGTTGAAGCGGTACTCGATGTCCACCGTGCGCTTGGCGTAGTGGGACAGCTTCTCCTTCGGGTGCTCGAAGAAGCGCATGTTCTCGGTGCGCAGGCCGAGGTCGACGTACCAGTCCCAGCGCTGCTGGAGCCAGTACTCGTGCCACTGGTCGTCCTCGCCCGGCTTGACGAAGAACTCCATCTCCATCTGCTCGAACTCGCGGGTGCGGAAGATGAAGTTGCCGGGGGTGATCTCGTTGCGGAAGCTCTTGCCGGTCTGGGCGATGCCGAACGGCGGCTTCTTGCGCGACGTGGTCTGGACGGCCTTGAAGTTGGTGAAGATGCCCTGGGCGGTCTCGGGGCGCAGGAAGGCCAGGCCGCTGGCCTCCTCGGTGACACCGAGGTGGGTCTTCAGCATGCCCGAGAAGTCCTTGGGCTCGGTGAACTGGCCCTTGGTGCCACAGTCGGGGCAGTTGACGTCCTTGAGGCCGTTCGGCGGCGGGAAGCCGTGCTTGGCCTCGTACTTCTCCTCCAGGTGGTCGGCCCGGTGGCGCTTGTGGCAGGAGAGGCACTCGGTCAGCGGGTCGTTGAAGGTGGCGACGTGGCCGGAGGCCTCCCACACCTCGCGGGCGAGGATGACCGACGAGTCGAGTCCGACGACGTCCTCACGGGCCTGGACCATCGCACGCCACCACTGGCGCTTGATGTTCTCCTTGAGCTCGACACCCAGCGGTCCGTAGTCCCAGGCGGCACGCGTGCCGCCGTAGATCTCGCTGCAGGGGTAGACGAAGCCACGGCGCTTGCTCAGGCTGACGATCGTGTCGATCTTGTCGGCGGCCACAGTGCTCTCTTCAGTACGTACGGCACGGTCAGGGCACGGCTGGTTGCACGTACCCGAATACCTCAGGTTACCGGCCATATGGGTACGGGGTTCAAATCGGTATCGTCCGCCACCCCCCACCCATCGCCACCTGGCGTTCACCCGTCCGAGTGAGTTGACAATCATTTCCAATTGAGATGAGAATGATTGTCATGATGATCGGACTGCCTCGACGCCGGACCCGCACCTCCATGGCCCTCGCCGCCACCGCCCTCACCGCCTCCCTGGTCCTGACGGCCTGCGGCGGCAGCAGCAGCGCCAAGGGTACGGACGGCAAGCTGAACGTCGTCGCGTCCTTCTACCCGATGGAGTTCCTGGCCCAGCAGATCGGCAAGGACCACGTCTCGGTCACCGACCTCACCGCGCCCGGCGTGGAGCCGCACGACCTGGAGCTCACCGCCAAGCAGGTCGCGAGCGTCCAGAAGGCCGACGCGATCATCTACCTCAAGGGCCTGCAGCCCACCGTCGACCAGGCCGTCGACCAGTCCTCCGGCAAGGCCAGGATCGACGCCACCGCCGCCAGCCCGCTGGTCGACCACCACCTCGACGAGGGCGCCGAGCAAGGCGGCCAGCAGGCCAAGGGCCCGGCCGGCGACCCGCACATCTGGCTCGACCCGGCCCGCTACGCCGCGATCGCCAAGAGCGTCGGCGACGGGTTCGCCAAGGCCGACCCCTCGCACGCCGAGGACTACAAGAAGAACACCGACGAGCTGCTCACCAGGCTCACGACCCTGGACCAGGACTTCAAGAACGGGTTGAAGGACGTCAAGACCAAGACCTTCGTCACCAGCCACGCCGCCTTCGGCTACCTCGCCGACCACTACGGCCTCACCCAGGTCGCCATCAACGGCGTCGACCCGGAGTCCGAGCCCACCCCGGCCCGCCTCGCCGAGGTGCAGAAGGCCGCCAAGGACAACGGCGTCACCACGATCTTCTTCGAGACCCTGGTCAGCCCCAAGCTCGCCGACACCGTCGCCAAGGACCTCGGCCTCAAGACCGCCGTCCTGGACCCGCTGGAGGGCGTCAAGGACCCCTCCAAGGACGACTACCTCACCGTCATGAAGCAGAACCTGGCCAACCTCCAGGCCGCCCTCGGCGCGCCCGCCACCACCCCGGCCGCCACCAGCTGACAGGACGCAGCACCATGACCCACCCGATACCCCCGGCCGTCCGCCTCCGAGACGCCGTCGCCGCCCGCGGCGGCCGGCCGGTGCTGCGCGGCGTCGACCTCACCGTCCAACCCGGCGAGGTCGTCGCCCTGCTCGGCGCCAACGGCTCCGGCAAGTCGACCACCGTCAAGGCCGTGATCGGCTCGGTGCCGCTGGAGCAGGGCACCCTGGAGCTGTTCGGCACCCCGTACGGCTCCTTCCGCGCCTGGCACCGGATCGGGTACGTCCCGCAGCGCACCACCGCCGCCTCCGGCGTCCCGGCGACCGTGCGCGAGGTGGTCTCCACCGGGCGGCTGCCGCAGCACCGGCTGCTCCCCTTCCGCCGCAAGGACCGCGAGGCGGTGGACCGCGCGCTGACCGCCGTCGGCATGCTGGACCGGGCCGGGGACGGCGTGGCCGACCTGTCCGGCGGCCAGCAGCAGCGGGTGCTGATCGCCCGCGCCCTGGTCGGCACCCCCGACCTGCTGATCATGGACGAGCCGATGGCCGGCGTGGACGCCGCCAGCCAGCAGGTGCTGGCCGACACCCTGCGCGCCGAGGTCGCCCGCGGCGCCGCCGTCCTCCTCGTCCTGCACGAACTCGGGCCGCTGGAGCCGCTGATCGACCGCGCCGTGGTGCTGCGGGACGGCTGCGTCGCCCACGACGGCCCGCCCGTGCCCAACACCGGCCTGCACGCCCTGCCCGGCCACGACCACGTCCACCCGCACGCCGACCTCACCCCGCCGAGGCTGCTCGCATGACCGAGATGCTCTCCTACGACTTCATGCAGCGCGCCCTGCTCGCCGCCGTACTGGTCGGGATCACCGCCCCCGCCGTCGGCATCTACCTGGTGCAGCGCCGCCAGGCCCTGATGGGCGACGGCATGGGCCACGTCGCGATGACCGGCGTCGGCCTCGGCTTCATCTTCCAGACCAGCCCGGTCTGGATGGCCGTGCTGGTCTGCGTGCTCGGCGCGGTCACCATGGAACTGGTCCGCTCGCGCGGCAACCAGCGCGGCGACATCGCCCTCGCGATGCTCTTCTACGGCGGCATGGCCTGCGGCAAGCTGCTCGTCTCGCTCTCCGCCCAGGCCGGGGCCGGCTCGCTGGAGAGCTACCTGTGGGGCTCGATCCTCACCGTCGCCCCCGAGGACCTGGCCGCCATCGCGGTGCTCGGCGCGGTGGTCATCGCGGTCACCGTCGGCCTGCGCCGCCAGCTCTTCGCGATCTGCCAGGACGAGGACTTCGCCCGGGTCACCGGCCTGCCGGTGCGCACCCTCAACCTGCTGCTCGCGGTGATGGCCGCGGTCACCGTCACGGTCGCCATGCGGGTGGTCGGGCTGCTGCTGGTCAGCGCGCTGATGGTGGTCCCGGTGGTCGCCGCCCAGCAGCTCACCCGCTCCTTCGCCGCCACCCAGGCCGCCGCCATCGCGCTCGGCGTGGTGGTCTCGCTGGCCGGCGTCACCGGCTCGTACCACCTCAACGTGCCCTCCGGCCCGGCCATCGTGCTGCTCGCCATCGCGGTCTTCGCGGTGTTCAGCGTGATCGCCGCGCCGCTCGCCCGGCGCCGCCACCGCCGGCGCGGCGAGGCCGACCGGGGGCCGACGGTCTGCGACGTCGCCATCCCGGAGCGGATCCCCGGCCGGGGCGCCGACCGGGCCCCGGACGGAATCCCTGGTCAAATCCCCGGCCAAATCCCGGGAAAGACTTCCTCCGACACGGGCACCCCGGAGCGGCGGGCCGGGCTGGCACAATGAGGTGCGAGACGCCCACGACCTCAGGAGGACCCACGGTGACCACCGCAGGCCCGTCGCCGCGCGCCCGATCGACCCGGCAGCGCGCCGCCGTCTCGGCCGCCCTGGACGAGATCGCGGACTTCCGCAGCGCGCAGGAGCTCCACGACCTGCTCAAGCACCGCGGGGACTCCGTCGGTCTGACCACGGTCTACCGCACGCTCCAGTCGCTCGCCGACGCCGGTGAGGTGGACGTGCTGCGCACCGCCGACGGCGAGGCCGTCTACCGCCGGTGCAGCAGCGGACACCACCACCACCTGGTCTGCCGGCACTGCGGCGCCACCGTCGAGGTGGAGGGCCCCGCGGTGGAGCGCTGGGCCAACTCGGTCGCCGCCGAGCACGGGTTCAGCGACATCGCGCACACCCTGGAGATCTTCGGCACCTGCGCGGAGTGCGCGAAGAAGGACTAGCGGCAGCCGTACGAGGGCAGCCCGTACGGACGACGGCGAAGGGCCCGCGGGGGCGATCCCGCGGGCCCTTCGCCGTGCACCGGCACGGTCAGCGCTGGGCGGGCACCCCCGTCGGCCCGTCGACCTCGTTCGGGATCGCCCCGCCGAAGCGGCGGTCGCGCATCGCGAACTGCTCGCAGGCGCGCCACAGGTCGCGGCGGTCGAAGTCCGGCCAGAGCACGTCCTGGAACACGAACTCGGCGTAAGCGGACTGCCAGAGCAGGAAGTTGGAGGTGCGCTGCTCGCCGCTGGGGCGCAGGAACAGGTCCACGTCCGGCATGTCCGGGTGGTACATGTACCTGGCGAGGGTCTTCTCGTTGACCTTCTTCGGGTCCAGCTTCCCGGCCGCGACGTCCTGCGCGATCGCCTGCGCCGCGTCCGCGAGCTCGGCCCGGCCACCGTAGTTGACGCACATGTAGAGCGTCACGGCGTCGTTGCCCTTGGTCTGCTCCTCGGCGACCTGCAGCTCCTGCACGACGCTCTTCCACAGCTTGGGCATCCGGCCGGCCCAGCGGATCCGCACGCCCATCGCGTCCATCTCGTCGCGGCGGCGGCGGATGACGTCCCGGTTGAAGTTCATCAGGAACTTCACCTCGTCGGGCGAGCGCTTCCAGTTCTCGGTGGAGAACGCGTACAGCGAGATGTTCTTGACGCCGAGCTCGATCGCGCCCTTGAGGACGTCCAGCACGACCGACTCGCCGATCTTGTGGCCCTCGGTGCGGGGCAGCCCGCGCTCCTTGGCCCAACGGCCGTTGCCGTCCATCACGATGGCGACGTGGTTCGGGACCAGCTCGCCGGGGAGCTTCGGGGGCTGTGCGCCGCTGGGGTGCGGGGTCGGGGGAACGTAGTCCCGCTGCTTGCCGCCGCCGAAGAGCCGTCGCGCTGCCATGTGCTCACTTCTCCACGTATCTCATCGAGCGGATGCCCCGCTCCAGGTGCCACTGCAGATAGGCCGCGACCAGGCCGCTGCCCTCCCGCCAGTACCGCGGCTCGCAGGCGTCGGCCGTCTGCCAGTCCCCTGACAACAGTGCCCCGAGCAGTACCAGTGTCTCAGGGGAGGGTACGGCACATCCGGGCACTCGGCAGTCCGGGCAGAGCACCCCGCCCGCCGGGAGCGAGAAGAAACGGTTCGGCCCCTCCAGGCCGCACTTGGCGCAGTCCGTGAAGCTCGCGCCGTACCCGTTGACCGCGAGCGAGCGCAGCAGGAAGGCGTCCAGCACCAGGTGCGACTCGTGCAGCCCGGCCGCCAGCGTGCGCAGCCCGCCCACCAGCAGCAGGTACTGCTGCACGGCCGGCTCGCCCTCGTTCTCGGCGAAGCGCTCGGCCGTCTCCAGCATCGCCGTGCCGGCGGTGTAGCGGCCGTAGTCGGTGACGATCGAACCGCCGTACGGGGCGATGGTCTCCACCTGGGTGCACAGCGGCAGCCCGCGCCCGACCAGTTCGCTCCCCCGGCTGAAGAACTGCACGTCCACGTGCGAGAACGGCTCCAGGCGGGCGCCGAACTTGGACTTGGTCTTGCGCACCCCGCGCGCCACCGCCCGCACCTTGCCGTGCTGGCGGGTCAGCAGGGTGATGATCCGATCGGCCTCGCCGAGCTTCTGCGCCCGCAACACGACGCCGTCGTCCCGGAAAAGACTCATGCGGCCCATTCTCCCCCAGCCGCGGGGGCGGCCGGGGCGCCCGGGGCCGGGCAGCCGTGTTGCCCGCACCGGGGGCCGTGGGGGAGGACCACTGCGGTGCGGGTCACGGCGGGCCCGGAGGGGGGTCGGGCCCGTTTGTGGGGGATACGGAAGGTCTTCTCGAAGGGGGCCGGCAGGCCCTACAGGTTCTCGTACGGCGCCCGGGTCGCCGCCTCCAGCAGCTCCGTGACCACGGACTGCGGCAGGTCCAGGCAGCGCCCGACCGCGGCCAGCGCCTCCCGCTCCTGCGGCAGGTAGCGCCCGTCGGCCAGGGCGATCGCGGCGCCCTGCAGCAACAGCCGCTCACGGCCCTGCTGGGCCAGGTGCGGGGCGAGCGGTTCGAGCACCGCGTGCAGTTCCACGGCGAGGCCGCCGGCCATCCCGTGGGCGTCGTAGAGTTCGCCGCCGAGTCCGGACAGCGCGGCGAGCGCGGCCAGCACCTGGGCCTCGCCGCAGTCCTCGAACCCGGCCTCGCGCACCGCCGCGCAGGCGGCCTCGCGGGCCGCCCGGTGGGCGGTGCCGCCGGCCGCGAGCAGGGCCAGCGCGACGGTGTACTGGCCGTCCCGCAGCATCCCGCCGAGGCGCACGCTGGTGGGCTGCTCCAGGGCCTCGACGCCGTACCGACCGTGGCAGCTGGTGCACTGCACGCTGCCGATCACCGACCCGAGCGGGACCACCGGGGCCCCCAGGAGCCGCAGCCACCGCCGACCGTGCTGCCGGCGGTAGTTGCGGTCCCCGCCGCAGCCCGGGCAGAAGAAGTCACCGAGAACGTCGGTCCGCCACCGCGGGCGAACACCCCACAACCTGGTCACGGCGCCACTCCCCAGACATGGCAGGCGGCCTGCACAACTATGGGCAGGTCACGCGACCGGACACCGAGGCCGTCCCACCGACCCGGCTTTCCGGTGGATCGATGTTGCCATGGTTACCGGCACGTGTCAGTACCTCGAACGGCTTCCGGTCCGAAAAAATGTGGCGCAGGACACAACGGGCAACTCGAACGGCGAAGGGCCGCCCCGCGGGACGGCCCTTCGCATACCACCCGT
This sequence comes from Kitasatospora sp. NPDC058190, assembly GCF_042883685.1. NCBI lineage: Bacteria > Bacillati > Actinomycetota > Actinomycetes > Kitasatosporales > Streptomycetaceae > Kitasatospora > Kitasatospora sp. NPDC058190. The sequence goes on along the minus strand of NZ_JBHVVI010000053.1, from coordinate 35,428 downwards.
ACGAATTAACCGCGCTGCGAGCGGTTGACAGCGCTGATCATCGCCTTCAGCGAGGCCAGCACGGTGTTGCCGTCGATGCCCACACCCCACAGCACCTTGCCGTCCACCGCGCACTCCACGTACGCGGCCGCCTGGGCGTCGCCGCCCTCGCTCAGCGCGTGCTCGGCGTAGTCCAGCACGCGTACGTCCACGCCGATCCGGGCCAGCGCGTCCGCGAAGGCCGAGACCGGGCCGTTGCCGGTGCCGTTCAGGGTCACCGGCGCGCCGTCCACCACGGCCTCGGCGGTCAGCGCGTCCCGGCCGTCCTCGGTGGTCAGGGTGCGCGAGCCGGCCAGCGACAGCCGGCCCCACGGGTTGGCCGGGGTCGGCAGGTACTCGTCCTCGAAGACCCGCCAGATCTCGGCCGGGGTGACCTCGCCGCCCTCGGCGTCGGTCTTGGCCTGGATGATCCGGGAGAACTCGATCTGCATCCGGCGCGGCAGGTCCAGCTTGTGGTCGTTCTTCAGGACGTATGCCACACCGCCCTTGCCGGACTGGCTGTTGACCCGGATGACCGCCTCGTAGGTGCGGCCGACGTCCTTCGGGTCGATCGGCAGGTACGGCACGCCCCAGGTGTGCTCCTCCACCGGCACCCCGGCCGCCCTGGCGTCCGCCTCCAGGGCGTCGAAGCCCTTCTTGATGGCGTCCTGGTGCGAGCCGGAGAAGGAGGTGTACACCAGGTCGCCGGCGTACGGGTGGCGCGGGTGCACCTCCATCTGGTTGCAGTACTCGGCGGTGCGGCGCACCTCGTCGATGTCGGAGAAGTCGATCTGCGGGTCGATGCCCTGCGAGAACAGGTTCATCCCCAGCGTCACCAGGTCGACGTTGCCGGTCCGCTCGCCCTGCCCGAACAGACAGCCCTCGATCCGGTCCGCACCCGCCATGTAGGCCAGCTCGGCGGAGGCGACGGCGGTGCCCCGGTCGTTGTGCGGGTGCACCGACAGGCAGACGAACTCGCGGCGGGACAGGTTGCGCGACATCCACTCGAACTGGTCGGCCTGCACGTTCGGGGTGGCCCGCTCGATGGTGGCCGGCAGGTTCAGGATGATCTCGCGGCCCCCGCCCGGCTGCCAGACGTCCATCACCGCCTCGCAGACCTCCAGCGCGAAGTCCAGCTCGGTGTCCACGAAGATCTCCGGCGAGTACTGGTAGCCGAAGACGGTGTCGTCGCCCAGCAGCTTCTCCGCGTACTCCATCACCAGCCGGGTGCCGTCGACGGCGATCGCCTTGGTGGCCGCCCTGTCGTTGCGGAACACCACCCGGCGGAACAGCGGAGCGGTCGCGTTGTACAGGTGGACGGTCGCCCGCGGGGCGCCGACCAGCGACTCCACGGTCTTCTCGATCAGCTCCTCGCGGGCCTGGGTCAGCACCGAGATGGTGACGTCCTCCGGGATCGCCCCCTCCTCGATCAGCGAGCGCACGAAGGCGTGGTCGGTGGCGCCGGAGGACGGGAAGCCGACCTCGATCTCCTTGTAGCCCATCCGCACCAGCAGGTCGAACATCTTGCGCTTGCGGGCCGGGGACATCGGGTCGATCAGCGCCTGGTTGCCGTCCCGCAGGTCGGTGGAGAGCCAGCGCGGCGCCTTGGTGATCACCTTGCTCGGCCAGCTGCGGTCCGCCAGGTCGACGGTGCCGAACGGCAGGTAGCGCCCGTGGCGCATGCCCGAGGGCCGCTGGCGCACGGAGGCGGCGGTGATCGGCGTGGGCCGGTCGATGAAGGCGGGAGCGGCGGGGACGGACGCGGCGGAGCTCTGCTCGGTCATGGAGGTGACTCTCGGCTTCCTGTGGATGCGTGGTGCGGGGCGGGTCGGGATCAACACCGACTGGCCGGCCTCTGCTGCCGCTCGCGATTCGTCATCGGATCGCCGTTTCCGCGCACAGCTCGTTCCCCGCGGCGAGGGAGCCGGCCCCTGTGGACTACAGGCCCTCGACGCGGCAGCTAAGAAGAAGCAGCCCGTTGCGCATGATGCCCCAGCGTAACCCAGGGCCGCGCGCCCCCGAAGTGATCCGGGCTTCCGTTCCACTCCTTGAGACGCCGACTGGTCATGCCAAGGGTGGTGACAACCGGTCATCGAGGCCTCACCCTGGGCCACATGACCTCATCGGTACCGATCTGCGCGATCGTCCCGCCGTACGTCCTGGACCGCCTCGCCGAGGCCGGTCACGAGCCCGCCGTCCGCTCCCTCGCCCTCGACGCCGCGCACCGCGCGGCCCGCCTGAGCCCTCCCCCGCCGGTCGCCGCCGACCCGGGCCTCGACCGGGTGATCGCCGACTCCGGCCACAGCCAGCGACTGCCCGGCCGCACCGTCCGCACCGAGGGTCAGGCCCCGGTCACCGACACCTCCGTCGACCACGCCTACGACGGCCTCGGCGACACCTTCGCGCTGTACTCCTACGTCTTCGGCCGCGACTCGATCGACGGCCAGGGGCTGCGCCTGGACGCCAGCGTGCACTACGGCCAGAACTACGACAACGCCTTCTGGAACGGCCAGCGGATGGTCTTCGGCGACGGCGACGGCGAGATCTTCGGCGACTTCACCGCCTGCGTCGACGTCATCGGCCACGAACTCACCCACGGTGTCACCCAGTTCACCGCCGGCCTGGAGTACCAGGACCAGCCCGGCGCGCTGAACGAGTCGGTCTCCGACGTCTTCGGCTCGCTGGTCAAGCAGTACGCGCTGCGCCAGAACGCCGCCGACGCCGACTGGTTGATCGGCGCCGGGCTGCTCGCCCCCGGCATCCAGGGCGTGGCGCTGCGCTCGATGAAGGCGCCCGGCACCGCCTACGACGACCCCCGGCTCGGCAAGGACCCGCAGCCCGCGCACATGCGGGACTACGTGCAGACCTCGGAGGACAACGGCGGGGTGCACATCAACTCCGGCATCCCCAACCACGCGTTCTACCTGCTGGCCACCGCCCTCGGCGGCCAGGCCTGGGACCGCGCCGGACGGATCTGGTACGACGCGCTGACCAGCCGCCGACTGCCCACCGACGCCGACTTCACCGCCTTCGCCCGGGCCACCGTGGCCGCCGCCAAGGCCCGTTATCCCGACCAGTCCTCGATCGCGGACACCGTCACGGCGGCCTGGGCGCAGGTGGGGGTCAGCCCGGGCTGACCGACGGCTGAGACGGGCTCAAGGTCACGGTCCGGGAAAAGTGCCGCAAAAGCCTTCCCTGCGTAGCACCATGGACACCATGCACATCCAGGTGACCCGGACCGGCGGCCTCGCCGGAATCGTCCGCCACGCGGAGCTCGACACCGCCGAGCGCGTGGACGCCCCGCACGTCCACGCACTCGCCCGCGAGGCCGTCGCGGGCGGGCTGCGCGCCCCCTCGTACGGGGTTCCGGACGGCTTCCACTACGAGATCACCGTCGACAGCCGGACGGTGTACTGCGCCGACCCCAAGCTCACCGACTCGCAGCGCGAGCTGGTGTCGCTGGTGCTGCGCGAGGGGGCGTAGCACCGGCGGCAGGGCCGCTCAGATCCAGGCGTCCAGCGCGGCCAGGAAGCCCTCGTGGTCGTCCCGGTGGGGGTTGTGCCCGGCGCCGGGGACGGTCCGCACCTCGAAGCCGCGGGCGCGCAGCGTCCCGGCCTGCTCGGCGCCCACCAGGGCGCTGCCGTCCGCCAGCACCACCAGCGAGGGCACCGCGGCGGTGGTGGGCAGGTCCGACCGCTGGTCGACCAGAGCCAGCGCCGTGTCCGGGTCCCAGTGGGCCAGGCCCGCGAGTTTGGCCTCGACGTCGGCGGCCTCCCAGCGCGGATTCCGCGCGACGATCCACTCCCGGGTGGCCTGCTTCTCCGCCACCCACTCCTTCGGATCCAACCCCGCCTGCCAGAGCCGCCAGCCCGGGTCCACGTACACCGCGCGGGCCGGCTTCAGCCGCTCGACGGCGCCGACCAGGGCGATCCCGCCCAGCGAGTGGCCGATCGCCAGCTCCGGCCCGGCCGACAGGGTCTCCAGCAGGTCCTCGGCGTAGGCCTCCAGCGGGTAGCGCTCCGCCGGGCTCGCCCCGGTGCCGCGCGGGCTCAGCCCGTGCCCGCGCAGGTCGACGGCGAGCACCCGGTAGCCCCGCTCGGCCAGCTCCGGGCCGAGCCGCAGCCAGCTGCGGTGGTCGGAGGTCATGCCGTGCACCAGCACGGCCGTCCGGTCCCCGCCGCCCCACTCGTGGGTGTGCAACTTCATCGCGCCGTCCCCCTTCTGACGTTTCGTATCGGACCGGCAACGGCGAAGGCCCGCCCGGACGCACAACGTCCGGACGGGCCTTCGATCTTCCCGTTCGCGCCGAACTCCCCTGTCAGAAGCCGAGCTTGCGCAGCTGCTTGGGGTCGCGCTGCCAGTCCTTGGCCACCTTGACGTGCAGGTCCAGGTAGACCGGCGTGCCGAGCAGCGCCTCGATGTGCTTGCGGGCGGTGCTGCCGACGTGCTTGAGCCGGGAGCCCTTGGCGCCGATCACGATCGCCTTCTGGCTCTGCCGCTCGATGTAGACGTTGGCGTGGATGTCCAGCAGCGGGCGGTCCGCCGGGCGGCCCTCGCGCGGCAGCATCTCCTCGACCACGACGGCCAGCGAGTGCGGCAGTTCGTCCCGCACGCCCTCCAGGGCGGCCTCGCGGATCAGCTCGGCGACCATGATCTGCTCGGGCTCGTCGGTGAGGTCGCCCTCCGGGTAGAGCTGGTCGCCCTCCGGCAGCAGCTTGGTGAGCAGGTCGGCGGCCAGCTCGACCTGCTTGTCACCGACCGCGGAGACCGGGATGATCTCGGCCCACTCGAAGCCCAGCTCGATGCCGAGCTGCTGGACCGCGATGAGCTGCTCGGCCAGGCGCTTGGAGTCGACCAGGTCGGTCTTGGTGACGATGGCGACCTTCGGGGTCTTCTTGATCCCGGCGATCTCCTTGGCGATGAACTTGTCGCCGGGGCCGATCTTCTGGTCGGCGGGCAGGCAGAAGCCGATCACGTCGACCTCGGCCCAGGTGGTGCGCACCAGGTCGTTGAGGCGTTCGCCGAGCAGGGTGCGCGGCTTGTGCAGACCGGGGGTGTCGACCAGCACGAGCTGGGCGTCCGGGCGGTGCACGATGCCGCGCACGGTGTGCCGGGTGGTCTGCGGGCGGTCGGAGGTGATCGCGACCTTCGTCCCCACCAGGGCGTTGGTCAGGGTCGACTTGCCCGCGTTGGGGCGGCCGACGAAGCACGCGAACCCGGAGCGGTACGAGGAGGAAGGGGCATTCATGGGCTCCATTCTCCCTGATCACCGGAGCCGTGCCGTCCAGGGCCGGTCCTCACCCCGCGCTCAGCCCTTCTTGTCGCCCCGCCCGATCAGCGAGAACACCACCAGCAGCACCAGGAAGCCGATCGAGCCCCAGAGCCAGGCCGGCGAGTCGGTCTCCTGCCATTTGCCCATCCCCATCACGAACAGCAGCAGTCCGGCGATGAACGCCAACGCCCCCATGCCCCAGCCCCTCACCGAGTCCACTCCCCCGGTGAGATTATCGGCTGAGCACATGGGGGCAGCGCCCACGGTACGAGCTGCCGAGGGGCCTCAGCGGGCCTCGGCCGACACCCGCAGCGTCCCGTCCGGACCGGCCAGCAGCACCGGCGTCCCGGCCCCGCCCAGGTCCCGTACGGCGGCCAGGTCGACCTCGGCCGGCTGCTCGGCCTCACTCACCACGGCGGCCGCCTCCAGCGACTTCGCGCCGCTGGCCACCGCCATCGCCACCGCCGTCTGCAGGGCGCTCAGCTTCAGCGACTCCAGCGCGACCGTCCCGGCCACGTAGGTGCGGCCGGTCTCGTCACGCACCGCGGCCCCCTCGGCCACGCCGTTGCGGGCGCGGGCCGAGCGGGCCAGGGTGATGATCTTCTTGTCTTCGGGGTCGAGCTCGACGATGTCACTCATGCCGCCGAGCATAGGTGCCCGCTCACCCGCCCCGAGCCGCCCCCCGAAGGCGAGCGGGCGAGCCCCCGCCCCGAGCCCCCCCCTTGAGGCGAGCGGGCGAGTCACAGCATCAGTGGCCGACCGGGTGGGTCCGCCCCGGGTTGGGGTTCATGATCTTGACGAAGGTCTTCGGCCCGGAGGGCTGCGGCTCCTCGTGTTCGATCCGCTTGCGCCAGAACGGGTTGTCGTGCGGCAGGTGACTGCTCACCCGGCCGTACATCCCGAAGGTGGTCACGACGACCCCGAAGATGAACGCGAACAGCACGTTCGACATCCGGAAGTTGAGGATGTTCGCCTCCGGCCGTCCGAGCACCGTCAGTCCGTAGAAGCCGGACAGGACGAACAGCACACCGACCACCATGTTGAGGTTGGACGCGAAGTTCCCACCGATGATCGCCCCGACCACGAGGATCGCGCCCACCACGATGGACAGGATGCTCAGCGCGCCGTTGGTCGACAGTCCGGCGATCCGGTCGCCGTGGGTGTCCAGGAAGCCCAGGTGGTGAGTCAGCCCCAGGACCCCGAACACGATCAGGAAGATCCCCCCGAGTGCCGCCCCGACCCGCCACACCAGGGCGAGCCGGCGGTCGACGGTCGGCAGTTCGTCTTGCAGCTTCATGGCGACCTCCAGAGCTCGCCGAGAGCCGAGTGGCTCGGCCTAGCTGTAGGGATGGCTCCCCTGCATGTGCGGTGTCTCGTGCATGTAGAGCGAACCGCACTGCTGGCAACAGCGCAGCCCGGTACCCCACTCCTGCTCCGGCCGCGTCTCCGCGTCGTCGGGCATGGTGCGGCCGCAGAGCGCCGTCGACAGGTCCTCGTCCCGCACCACGTGCCAGGACTTGACCCCGCCGGCCGCCCCCTGCGGGCCGTACTCCGCCCGGAGTTTGTGCGTCATGCCCTCCATGGTCGCTCGGCGGCCCCCGACCCGCTACTCGCCCGCGGCGTCCTCGGCCCCGGCCGCCCCGCGCACGGGCGAGGCGACCATCGAGCCGATCCGGTTGCGCCGGCCCGCCGAGGACTCGGCGGTCAGCAGGATCCCGGCCAGCCCGGTCTCCTCCGGCTCGGGCAGCGGGATCTCGCAGGAGGAACCGGGGATCGGCACCCGGCCGAGGTGCTTGGCCAGCAGACCGCCGACGGTCTCGACGTCCTCGTCCTCCAGCTCGATGCCGAACAGCTCGCCCAGGTCCTCCACCAGCAGGCGGGCGGTGATCCGGTACGAGCCGTCGCCGAGGTCCTCGATCGGCGCGATCTCCCGGTCGTACTCGTCGGTGATCTCGCCGACGATCTCCTCCAGGATGTCCTCGATGGTGACCAGGCCGGCCGTGCCGCCGTACTCGTCGATCACGATCGCGACGTGCGAGCGGCGCTGCTGCATCTCGCGCAGCAGGTCGCCGGCCGGCTTGGAGTCCGGCACGAAGACGGCCGGGCGCATCACCGCGCCGACCTCCTCGGCCTCCGCCTCGCGGTTGATGTGGGTGCGGCGCACCAGGTCCTTGAGGTAGACGATGCCGACCACGTCGTCCTCGTTGTCGCCGACCACCGGGATCCGCGAGAAGCCCGAGCGCAGCGCCAGGGTGAGCGCCTGGCGGACGGTCTTGTGCCGCTCGATCATCACCAGGTCGGTGCGCGGCACCATCACCTCGCGCACGATGGTGTCGCCCAGCTCGAAGACCGAGTGCACCATCCGGCGCTCCTCGTCCTCGATCAGGTCGTCCTTCTCGGCGAGGTCGACCAGGGCCCGCAGCTCCGCCTCGGAGGCGAACGGGCCCTCCCGGTAGCCCTTGCCCGGGGTCAGCGCGTTGCCGAGCAGGATCAGCAGCCGCGGGATCGGGCCGAGCACCGCGGCCAGCGGCAGCAGCACGAAGGAGGCGGCGGTCGTGGTGGAGATCGGGTGCTGGCGCCCGATCGTGCGCGGCGAGACGCCCACCGCGACGAAGGACACCAGCACCATCACGCCGAAGGCCAGCAGCACGGCCTGCCAGGTCGGGTGGAGGTTGCGCACGCACACCGCGGTGACCAGGACGGCCGCCGCCATCTCGCTGGCCACCCGGATCAGGGTCGCCAGGTTGAGGTAGCGGATCGGGTCGGAGGCGACGGTCAGCAGCCGCGCGGAGCCGCGCCGCCCGTTCCGTACCGCCTCCTCCGCCCGGAACCGGGAGACCCGGGAGATGCCCGCCTCGGCGCACGCGGCCAACCAGCCGAGCACGACCAGCGCCACGGCGCCGAGGATGAAGCTCGTACTCTCACCACTCACAGGGGTTCGGGCTCCGCGCTCAGTGGGTGGTGGGAGCCGGCGAGATGCCGCCGAGACCGCGGCCCGCCCGCCAGTCGTCCAGGATGCGCTTCTGGAGGGCGAACATCTCCTCCTCTTCCTCCGGCTCCTCGTGGTCGTAGCCGAGGACGTGCAGCACCCCGTGGACGGTGAGCAACTGCAGCTCCTCGTCCATCGAGTGCTTGGAGGGGGCCGCCTTGCCCTGCTGCTCGGCGACCTCGGGGCAGAGCACGATGTCGCCGAGCAGGCCCTGCGGCAGCTCCTCGCCCTCCTTGCCGGGACGCAGCTCGTCCATCGGGAACGACATCACGTCGGTCGGGCCGGGCAGGTCCATCCACTGGATGTGCAGCTCCTCCATCGCCGCACCGTCCACCAGGATCACGGACAGTTCGGACTGCGGGTGGATCCGCATCTTGTCCAGGGCGAAGCGGGCGACGTCGAGGATGGCTTCCTCATCGGCGTCCCAGCCGGACTCGTTGGCGATGTCGATCGACATGACGGGCTGTGTGCTCAGCTTTCGGTGCGATGGGACTGTCGGGGTGCGCGCGCCGCGGTCGTCTTACCGAGGCGCCGCTGGGCGGGCTTGCGGGCGACCGGGGCGTTGTCCTCGGCCTCCTGCTGGGCGTCCCAGCGCTCGTAGGCGTCCACGATCCGGCCGACCAGCTTGTGGCGGACCACGTCGGTGCTGGTGAGGACGGAGAAGTGGATGTCCGGCACGTCGGCCAGGATCTCCTGGACGACCTTGAGACCGCTACGGGTGCCACTCGGGAGGTCGATCTGGGTGGTGTCGCCGGTGACCACCACCCGGGAGTTGAACCCGAGGCGGGTGAGGAACATCTTGATCTGCTCGGGCGAGGTGTTCTGGGCCTCGTCGAGGATGATGAAGGCGTCGTTGAGGGTCCGACCGCGCATGTAGGCGAGCGGCGCGACCTCGATGGTGCCGGACGCCATCAGGCGTGGGATCGAGTCCGGGTCGATCATGTCGTGCAGCGCGTCGTACAGCGGGCGCAGGTACGGGTCGATCTTCTCGTAGAGGGTGCCGGGCAGGAAGCCCAGCCGCTCGCCCGCCTCGACCGCCGGACGGGTCAGGATGATCCGGTTGACGTCCTTGGCCTGCAGGGCCTGGACGGCCTTGGCCATCGCCAGGTAGGTCTTGCCGGTGCCGGCCGGGCCGAGGCCGAAGGTGATGGTGTGCTTGTCGATCGCGTCGACGTAGCGCTGCTGGTTGAGGGTCTTGGGGCGGATCGTGCGGCCGCGGTTGGACAGGATGTTCGCGGTGAACACCTGCGACGGGGCCGGGGAGTCCGGGTCCTGTTCCTGGCTGCGGAGCATGGCGATCGAGCGCTCCACGGCGTCCTCCGTCAGGGGCTGGCCGGTGCGCAGCACCAGCATCATCTCGCTGAAGAGCTTCTGCACGAGGGCGACCTCGGCGCGGGCCCCGGTGGCGGTCACCTCGTTGCCGCGGACGTGGATGTCGGCGGCGGGGAAGCCCTGCTCGATCACGCGCAGCAGCGAATCCGCCGTGCCGAGCAGGGTGACCATCGGGTGCTTCTCGGGGATGACGATCCGGGCGCTCACGCGGCCGTCGTCGGCCGGTTCGGGGCGCGACTGTCCGTCGGTACGGGTCTGCGATGTGTCACTCATAGGTCGGCGCTGGGGCCTGCCTCATCCCATCCGTGGTGTCGTGTGCCGCTCGGTCTCTCCGGGGCACCAGGGTACGCCGCGAGCGTGATCGCTGCGGCGGGCGGCGGGGCCGCACCCGCACGATGCTGCGGCAGATCGGGGGACGACGCGACCGCTTTTCCGATGCGGTCGCGCACCGTTCACGGGTGGCGGCGGGCCGGAACGGGCACCCGGGCGAGGTCGGCGGCCAGCACCAGCTCCCCGTCGAAGTGCTTGCGGGCGTCGGCCAGGTGCTGGCCGAGGTCCGGGTAGCGCTGGGAGAAGTGGGTCAGCACCAGGGTGCGCACCCCCGCCTCGGCGGCGGCCTTGGCGGCCTGACCGGCGGTGAGGTGGCCGTGGTCCTCGGCGAGGTGGGCGTCGGCGTCGGTGAAGGTGGCCTCGACCACCAGCAGGTCGGCGCCCTCGGCGAGCCGGTACACACCGTCGCAGAGCCGGGTGTCCATCACGAAGGCGAACTTCTGGCCGGGCCTGGGCTCGCTGACCTGGTCCAGGGTGACGGTGCGGCCGTCCACCTCGATCGCGCCCTCGTGCTGCAGCCGGCCCACCGCCGGGCCGAAGACGCCGAGCTCGGCGAGCCGTTCGGGCACCAGGCGACGGCCGTCCGGCTCGGACAGCCGGTAGCCGAAGGACTCCACGGGGTGGTCGAGGCGGATCGCGTCCAGCGCGAAGCGGGCGCCGGGGGCGGGCAGCGGGCCCGGCTCGTCGATCGGCCGGGGCCGCAGCACGGCCGTCTCGTGGTAGGCGGTGGCGTGCCGCAGCCGCTCGAAGTAGACCTCGCCGGACGCCGGGAAGTAGACGTCCACCGGGTGCGGGACGCGGTCAAGGTTGATCCGCTGGATCACCCCGGCGAGGCCCAGGCAGTGGTCGCCGTGGAAGTGGGTCACGGCGATCCGGGTGATCTGGGTGGCCGAGACCCCGGCGTGCAGCATCTGCCGCTGGGTGCCCTCGCCGGGGTCGAAGAGCAGGCCCTCGCCGTCCCAGCGGAGCAGGTAGCCGTTGTGGTTGCGGTGCCGGGTGGGCACCTGGCTGGCGGTGCCGAGGACGACGAGTTCGCGCTGGGACACGTAGGTCAGACCATGCTCTCGGTCATGCTCTTGCCGCCCAGCACGTGGACGTGGGCGTGGAAGATCGTCTGCCCGGCGCCCGCACCGGTGTTGAAGATCAGCCGGTAGTCCGTGAGGCCCTCGTCCCTGGCCACCGCGCCCGCCTCGGCGAGCAGTTCGCCGGCGATCTCCGGCTCGGCGGCGGCCAACTCGGCGGCGTTCGAGTAGTGGACGTGCGGGATGACCAGGACGTGCACGGGGGCCTTGGGGGCGATGTCGCGGAAGGCGAGGGTGCGCTCGGTCTTGCGCACCACGGTCGCCGGGATCTCGCCCGCCACGATCTTGCAGAACAGGCAGTCGGGCTGCGGCTCGCCGGCCATCGGCTTCTCCTCGGGTTCGTCGTGGATCACGGTTTCACGGGCCGTACGGGCGCAGCCTAGCCGAGCCGCCCGACCGCCTGCTCGTACTCCTGCAGGTGCTTCCAGCGCACCGAGCGCATGCCGACGACGTCCCCCTCGGACACGTCGAAGTCCTCGGAGATGAGGACCACCGCCAGGAAGACGAAGCCGAGCAGCCAACGCCTCGTCAGCCGCCACATGTTGGGGCGCATGACGCGCTTGCGGCGCACCACCCGCATGGCCAGGATCCCCTTGCCCACGCTGAAGCCGGTGAGCCGGGCGAGCACCACCTGGTTGAGGAAGGAGGTGATCAGGCCGACGCCCAGGAACGCCACCCAGAACGGCACCACCGAGCTCTGCACGGCGGCGTGGCCGACCGCGTGCACGACGGGCTTCGCGTGCTTCGCGGTGTTGTCGTCGGCGACGGCGGCGGCGAAGCCGGCGCCGAGGGCGAGGACGAAGTCGAGCACGATCGCCAGGAACCGCCGCCCGGCGAACGCCTCCTCGGGGCACGGCGGGAGCGTGGGCTGCGCCTGCGGGTAGGGGCTCGCCGCGTACGGCTGCTGCTGGTACTGCTGTTGGTACTGCGGCGGGTACGGCTGTTGCTGGGCCGGATACGGCTGCTGCCCGTACGGGCTCTGCGCGTACGGGTTGGGCCCGTAGCCGTTCTGCGGCGGCTGCGGCTGCCCGTAGCCGTTCTGCGGGTACTGCGGCGGCGGATAGCCCTGCGCCATGTGCTCCCCCGTGAGCTGTCGACCAAGATCCCGATCAAGGACAGCCCCGCATCCTACCCAGGCCCCGGCGCGGGAGGTCGGCCCTCCCGCGCTGTGACTCGCCCACTCGCGCTGCGACTCGCCCACTCGCGCTGTGACTCACCCACTCCCCTCCGGGGCGCGCCGGCCGCCTACGCCCAGGGCAGCGGCGGCCCCGTACGGGCCGGGGCCCCGGCCAGCGCCGCGAGGGCGATCCGCACGCCCTCGGCCAGCTGCGGGTCCTCGCCGGCCGCCCAGTGGTGCGGGGCGATCGGCACCTCGACGTCCGGGTCGACGCCGTGGTTCTCCAGGCCCCAGCCGTAGTTCTCCAGCCACATCGCGTACTTGGGCTGGGTGACCAGGGTGCCGTCGACCAGCTGGTACCTGCTGTCGATGCCGATCACCCCGCCCCAGGTGCGGGTGCCGACCACCGGGCCGATCCCGAGCGCCTGGATGGCGGCGTTGACGATGTCGCCGTCCGAACCGGACAGCTCGTTGGCGAGCGCGACCACCGGCCCGCGCGGGGCGTCCATCGGGTAGGGCACCCGGTTGTCGGTGTCCCGGATCGCGTACCAGCCGATGATCCGCCGGGCCAGCTTCTCTATCACCAGTTGCGAGGTGTGGCCGCCGCGGTTCTCCCGGACGTCCACGATCAGGCCCTCCTTGGCCATCTCGGTGGTCAGGTCGCGGTGCAGCTGCGCCCAGCCGGCCGTCTGCATGTCGGGGATGTGCAGGTAGCCGAGCCGGCCGCCGGAGAGTTCCCGCACCTCGGCCCGCCGCCCGGCCACCCAGTCGTGGTAGCGCAGCGCCGCCTCGTCGGCGAGCGGGACGACCACGGGGTGGCGCCGGTCGGTGCCGTCCTTGCCGGTCACGGTCAGTTCGACCGGCTGCCCGGCGGTGCCGGCCAGCAGCGGGGCCGGGCCGGTGACCGGGTCCACCGGGCGGCCGTTGACGGCGAGCACCGCGTCGCCCGGGCGGATCGCGGCGCCGGGCGCGGCCAGCGGTGAACGGGCCCTGGGGTCGGAGGACTCGCCGGGCAGGATCCGGGCGATCCGCCACTGGTCGCCGTCCTTCACCAGGTCGGCGCCGAGCAGGCCCTGGCGCCGGGCCGGCTCGGTGTAGCGGCCGTACGGGACGACGTAGGCGTGCGAGGTGCCGAGTTCGCCGTGCACCTCCCAGAGCAGGTCGACCAGTTCGTCGTGCGAGCCGACCCGCTCGACCAGCGGCCGGTAGCGGTCCAGGATCCCCGCCCAGTCCACGCCGCCGAGGTCGGGGCGCCAGAAGTTGTCCCGCATCAGCCGGCCGTTCTCGGCGTACATCTGCCGCCACTCGGCGGCCGGGTCGACGGTCACCCGCAGCCGGGAGAGGTCGACGGTGGTCTCGTCGTCCTCGCCGCCCGCCTTGTGGTCGGCCGGGACGATCCGCAGCTCGTCCTCGTCCAGCACGGCCACCCGGGTGCCGTCCCCGCTGACCACGAACCCGTCGACGCCGTGCACCAGTTGCTCGGCGCGGCGCTTGCGCAGGTCGAAGCGCTCCAGCACCGGGCGGGGCCGCTCGTCGTCCAGGGAGGCCGCCTCGTCGCCGAGTTCGCCGAGCAGCGGCGCCCTGGTCCACAGCACCCCGTCCTTGGCGGCGCGCAGCGCGTGGAACCGGCCGCCCTCGACCGGGAACGGGACGATCCGATCGGCGATGCCGTCCAGGTCCACCCTGGTGGCCGGCGCGGCCTCGGCCGCGCCCTGCCCACCGTCCGCCTTGCGCGACCCGGGCTCGTCCTCCTCCCCGCCGAGCGGCCGCCCGGCCCGCTGCGGCCCGAACGGGGACGGCGTGTCGGCGGCCAGCGTGATCAGGTACGGGCGGCAGCCGTTCGGGAAGGACAGGTCGAAGGCGTGCGCGTCGTAGACCGGGTCGAAGTCGCGCACCGACAGGAAGGCCAGGTAGCGGCCGTCCGCGGTGAAGGCGGGCGAGGTGTCGACGAACCGCTGCTGGGTGACCTCGCTGACGGTGCGGGTGGCCAGGTCCGCCAGCACGATCTGGCGCAGCGAGTACGGGCCCATCCGGTGCACCGGGCGGGACCAGGCCAGCCAGGCCGAGTCCGGGCTGAACGCCAGCCCGCCGACCTCGCCGTCGGTGCTGCGCTCCAGCTCGTGCACGGCGCCGTCGGCCAGCGCCACCAGCAGCACCCGGCCGTCGTGCACGCCGAGCGCGGCCTGCTTGCCGTCCGGGGAGACCACCAGCGAGTTGACCCGGCCGAGCTGCCCGGCGGCCAGCCGGCGCCGCTCGGCGCCGTGGACGGCGGGGGCGTACTCCAAGGCGTCCTCGCCCTCCGCGTCGGACACCCACAGCACGCCCTGGCCGCCGTCCTCGCCCGGCACCACCCGGGCCAGCCGCGCGCGCACGCCCGGGGTCTCGTCCAGCACCCGGGCCGGGCCCTCCCGGTGGGTCAGCCAGTGCACGCTGCCGCGCACCACCACCGCGCCGGCCCGACCGGTGCGGTCGGGGGAGACGGACTCCAGCCAGTGCGCGGTGTGCACCGGGCGGGGGCGGCGGCCGGTGCGCGGGCCGGCCAGCCGGATGTCCAGGCGGCGCGGCTCGGCGGTGTCCAGGTCGTCCAGCAGCCAGAGGTCGCCGGCCCGGTGGAGGACGACCCTGGTGCCGTCGGTGGTGGCGTTGCGGGCGTAGAAGCCGTCCGGGTCACCGGTGTGGCGGCGCAGGTCGGAGCCGTCCGGGCGGCTGGACCACAGCTCGCCGACGCCCTCGTGGTCGGACAGGAAGGCGATCCGACTGCCGTGCGGGGAGCCGGCCACCCACAGCGGGGAGTCGAGCTGCCCGTCCAACTCCTCGTGCACGCGCCTGAATTCGTCCTGCCCGAGCCACAACTTGCCGGCCCGGCCACCTCGGTAGCGCTTCCACCAGGCCGGCTCGCGGTTGTTGACGGTGACCAGCAGCACGCGGTCCCCGTCCGGCTCGAAGGCGAGCCCGCCGACCGGCCCGTACGGCAGCCGCACCGGCTCACCGCCGTCCAGCGGCACCGCGTGCGCCCAGCAGCGCCGCACGCCGGACTCGCCCGCGCCGGTGGTGGCGATCGGACGCCCGTCGGCGGTCCAGCCCTGCACCCGGGTCTCGGCGTTGCCCCAGTACGTCAGCCGCCGGGACGGACCGCCGTCCACCGGCACCACGTGCACCTCGGGGGCGCCGTCCCGGGTGGAGGAGAAGGCGATGTGCCGCCCGTCCGGCGAGAACCGGGGGTGGTGCACCGGCAGGTGATCGGCCGTCAGCCGCCAGGCCCGCCCGCCGTCCAGCGGGGCCAGCCAGACGTCGTCCTCGGCGACGAAGGTGACCAGGTCACCGTGCAGATGGGGATGGCGCAGATAGGCGCCCGCGGAGGTGCTCAGGGAGTCCGTCACCCGGTCAGCGTAAGCAGGCACGGGTACGAGCCGCTCCGTTTTCCCGAGACTCCCGGCGGGCGCACGGGTAGCGCGGGAAGCCCTACGACCAGCGGCCGGTGCGCCCCAGCAGCAGCGCCCCGGCGGCCACCCCGGCGGTGGAGGTGCGCAGCACCGACGGGCCCAGCCGGTACGGCTTCGCGCCCGCCTCGGCGAAGGCGGCCAGCTCCTCCGGGGAGATCCCGCCCTCCGGGCCGACCACCAGCACGATGTCCCCGCCGGCGGGCAGCGCGGCGTGCGCCAGCGGCTCGGCGCCCTCCTCGTGCAGCACGGCGGCGAAGGCGGCCTGCGCCAGCAGCGGGGTCAGCTGCCGGGTGGTCATCGCCTCGCGCACCTCGGGGAAGCGCAGCCGGCGGGACTGCTTGCCCGCCTCCCGGGCGGTGGCCCGCCACTTGGCGAGCGCCTTGGCTCCGCGCTCGCCCTTCCACTGGGTGATGCAGCGCGAGGCCGCCCAGGGGACCACCACGTCCACGCCGACCTCGGTCATGGTCTCCACGGCCAGCTCGCCGCGGTCGCCCTTGGGCAGCGCCTGGACGACGACGATCCGCGGCGCCGGCTCCGGCTCCCGGCGCACGGCGGTCACCGTGACGTCGATCGCGTCCTTGCCGAACACCTCGGCGACCGTCCCGTCCGCCCCGAGCCCCAGCCCGTCCGCCAGGGTCACCGCCTCACCGGCCGTCAGCCGCTTCACCGCCGCCGCGTGCCGCCCCTCCGCCCCGTCCAGGCGCACCAGCGCCCCGGGCGCGGCGGCGGCGATCCGCTCGGTCTCGACGACGAAGACGGGCGCGGTCATGAGAGGGAACCTCCAGGAATGGAACGGAAACGCGAAAGAGGTGCCGGGGAGCTGCCCCCGGCACCCCTTCCCGGACGACTACCGGCCGTTGAAGGCGTCCTTCAGGCGCGAGAACAGGCCCTGCTGGCCCGGCGCGAACTGGCCGGACGGGCGCTCCTCGCCGCGCAGTATGGCGAGCCGGCGCAGCAGCTCCTCCTGCTCGGCGTCGAGCTTGGTGGGCGTCTGCACCTCGACGTGCACTATCAGGTCGCCCCGGCCGCCCCCGCGCAGGTGGGTGATGCCCCGGCCGTGCAGCGGGATCGACTGGCCGGACTGGGTGCCGGGCCGGATGTCGACCTCCTCCAGCCCGTCCAGGGTCTGCAGCGGCACCTGGGTGCCGAGCGCGGCGGCCGTCATCGGGATGGTGACGGTGCAGTGCAGGTCGTCCCCGCGCCGCTGGAAGACGCTGTGGGTGGTCTCGGCGATCTCGACGTACAGGTCGCCGGCCGGGCCGCCGCCGGGGCCGACCTCGCCCTCGCCGGCCAGCTGGATCCGGGTGCCGTTGTCGACACCGGCCGGGATCTTGACGGTCAGGGTGCGGCGGGCGCGGACCCGGCCGTCGCCGGCGCACTCGGGGCACGGGGTCGGCACGACGGTGCCGAAGCCCTGGCACTGCGGGCAGGGGCGGGAGGTCATGACCTGCCCCAGGAAGGAGCGGGTGACCTGGGAGACCTCACCCTTGCCGCGGCACATGTCGCAGGTCTGCGCGGAGGTGCCGGGGGCCGCGCCCTCGCCGTTGCAGGTGGTGCAGGTGACGGCGGTGTCGACCTGGAGTTCCTTGGTGGTGCCGAAGGCGGCCTCCTCCAGGGTGATCTCCAGCCGGATCATGGCGTCCTGGCCGCGGCGGGTGCGCGAGCGCGGGCCGCGCTGGCCGGCCGCGGCGCCGAAGAAGGCGTCCATGATGTCGGAGAAGCCGAAGCCCGCCGCGCCGGCGCCGAAGCCGCCCGCGCCGCCGCCGCCCGGTGAGAGCGGGTCGCCGCCGAGGTCGTAGACCTGGCGCTTCTGCGGATCGGAGAGCACCTCGTAAGCGGCGTTGATCTCCTTGAACCGCTCCTGCGTCTTCGGGTCCGGGTTGACGTCCGGGTGCAGTTCGCGTGCCAGGCGCCGGAACGCCTTCTTGATCTCGTCCTGCCCCGCATCCCGTCGGACGCCGAGTACCGCGTAGTAGTCCGTGGCCACCAAATGCTCCGCTTGTTCCGCCTGTAGTAGTGCGACTGGACACCACCGTCAGTTCTGACGGTGGTTGCTTGCTACGACTCGGCCAGGATCTGACCCACGTACCGTGCCACCGCCCGCACCGCCCCCATTGTGCCCGGGTAGTCCATCCGGGTCGGACCGATCACACCGAGTTTGGCCACGCTCTCGTCGCCCGAACCGTAGCCGACCGACACCACCGAGGTGGAATTCAGCCCTTCGTACGCAATCTCGCGCCCGATCCGGACCGTCATCCCGGCGTCCCCGGTCTCACCCAGGAGGCGGAGCAGGACGACCTGCTCCTCCAGGGCCTCCAGCACCGGCTGGATGGTGAGCGGGAAGTCGTGGCCGAAACGCGTCAGGTTGGCCGTGCCGGCCAGCATGATCCGCTCCTCGTTCTGCTCGGCCAGCGCCTCGAACAGCGTCGCCAGGACCGTACTGACCGTCGGCCGGTCGATCTGCTCGAACGTGGCCGGCAGTTCCTCCAGCAGCCCCGGGACGTCCGGCAGCCGCTGGCCGGCGGCCCGGACGTTGATCCGCGCCCGCAGGTCCGCCAGGACCGTCTCACCGACCGTGCCCGGGCAGTCGACCATCCGCTGCTCGACCCGGCCGGTGTTGGTGATCAGGACCAGCATCACCTTCGCCGGGGCCAGCGCCACCAGCTCGATGTGCCGGACGGTGGAGCGGGTCAGCGAGGGGTACTGCACCACGGCGACCTGCCGGGTCAGCTGGGCGAGCAGCCGCACCGTGCGGGCGACCACGTCGTCCAGGTCGACGGCGCCGTCCAGGAAGTGCCGGATCGCCCGGCGCTCCGGGGCGCTCATCGGCTTGATCTCGGCGAGCTTGTCGACGAACAGCCGGTAGCCCTTGTCGGTGGGGATGCGCCCGGCACTGGTGTGCGGCTGGTGGATGTAGCCCTCCTCCTCCAGCGCCGCCATGTCGTTGCGCACGGTCGCCGGGGAGACTCCGAGGTTGTGCCGTTCCACCAGGGCCTTGGAGCCGACCGGCTCCTCGGTGCCCACGTAGTCCTGGACGATGGCACGCAGAACGGCGAGCTTGCGCTCGTCCAGCTGGCGGACCTCACCGGCCATGGGCACGCACCTCCGTCTTCGCACGTTGTCCGTCTGTGATGCTGCGGGCCGCTCCTGGAGGACCCCGACCCTGGCACTCTGCGCACACGAGTGCCAAAACCGTACCTGCCAGTGTAAGGCCCGGGTCCTGTCCCAGGAACGGCCCGGCCGGAGTGATCCTGCCCGCAGTCCCGGGGCACGGCCCCTTCCGCCGCAACTCGCGGCGCGGGGGTGGTGCCCTGGGGCCGTCCGGGTGGCAGCATCGAAAGCGACGGCGAACGGAGGAGCAAGAGATGTCGAGCTCGGGCCAGCACACCCGTTTCGCGCCCGATCGCGGCCTGACCAGCCGCATGGTCGCGACGATGTTCGTGATCGGGCTGCTGTACGTCGGTTTCACGGGCCTGCTGATCGCGCTGCTGCGCGGGGCCTGGCCGCTGATCGTGCTGATCTCCGGCGGGCTGTTCGTGGCCCAGTTCTGGTTCAGCGACAAGATCACCGAACGGGCGATGGGCGCCCACCAGGTGACCGAGGAGCAGTACCCGCAGCTGCACGGCACCATCGACCGGCTCTGCGCCCTGGCCGACATGCCCAAGCCCCGTGTGGCGGTCGCCGACAACGACATGCCGAACGCCTTCGCCACCGGCCGCAACCCGCAGAACGCCGTGGTCTGCGTCACCACCGGCCTGCTGCGCCGGCTCGAACCCGAGGAGCTGGAAGGCGTCCTGGCGCACGAGCTGTCGCACGTCGCCCACCGGGACGTCGCGGTGATGACCATCGCCGGCTTCCTCGGCGTGCTCGCCGGGGCGATGACCCGGATCGCCATGTACGGCGGGTTCATGGGCGGCGGGCGCAACAACAACGACCAGAACACGGCCATCGCGGCGCTGGTCATCCCCCTGGTGTCGATGGTCGTCTACGCGATCAGCTTCCTGCTCACCCGGCTGCTCTCCCGCTACCGCGAGCTGGCCGCCGACCGGGCCGCCGCCCAGCTCACGGGTCGGCCCAGTGCCCTGGCCTCGGCCCTGACCAAGGTGACCGGGCAGATCGCGGCCATCCCCACCGAGGACCTGCGCAAGTCGCAGCCGTACAACGCCTTCTACTTCGCCCCCGCGCTGAGCGCCCGGGAGACCGCCTCCCAGCTGCTCTCCACCCACCCGACGCTGGAGAAGCGGCTGGCGCAGCTGGCGAAGATCTCCGAGCAGCTCGGCCGCTGATTCCCGTTGAGGAAAGGACCACCGTGGGATTCCTGGACGCCCTGTTCGGCCGCAGCAAGCCCGTCAAGCCCGACCTCGACCAGCTGTTCGGCGTGCCGTCCGCCGCGCTCACCCTGGAGGCCGGGGCCGGGTTCCTCCCCACCGGGCTCGGCTCGGTCTGCTTCGCGGCCGTCGAGGGCGCGGCCTTCGTCCAGGTCGAGCAGCAGGTCCGGGCGCTGCTGGACGCCGACACCGAGCGCGGCGGCGTACCGGTGGAGGCCTCCAAGGACGGCTACGGCTACTCCTGGCTGCTCGCCCGGCACCAGCCCGGGGAGCTGCCGGAGCTGGTGAACGACCTGCACGCGGTCAACAGCGAGCTGGAGGCGAACGGCTTCGGGCCGCAGCTGCTCTGCTCGCTGGTCTGCTTCCGGAACGGCGAGGGGCAGTCGCTGGCCCTCGTCTACCTCTACAAGCGCGGCAGCTTCTACCCCTTCGCCCCGATGCCCGGTGGCGGGGAGCGGCGCAACAGCCCGCTGGAGCTGCAGGTCAACGCGATGCTGGGGAACGACCTGCGGCTGGAGAAGGACCTGAGCCGCTGGTTCCCGGTCTGGGGCGCGCCGGGGCTCTGACGGTCCGTCCGTATAGTCGCCTCCATGCGCAGCCACCAGTACGGGCCCGACCTCACTCCGCCGTGGAAGAAGCAGCAGCCGGCGCCCGAGGTGCCCGCCGAGCGGGACCTGGTGGTCGAGGAGGCCGCCACCGGCTTCTGCGGGGCGGTGGTGCGCTGCGAGAAGACCGCCGAGGGGGTCACCGTCACCCTGGAGGACCGTTTCGGCAAGCACCGGGTCTTCCCCCTGGTCCCGCGCGGCTTCCTGCTGGAGGGCAAGGTCGTCACCCTGGTCCGCCCCAGCGGCCCGGCGGCGCCCCGCACGCCCGGCCGCACCGCCTCCGGCTCGATCGCCGTCCCCGGCGCCCGCGCCAGGGTGGCCCGCGAGTCCCGCATCTACGTCGAGGGCCGGCACGACGCCGAACTGGTCGAGCGGGTCTGGGGTGACGACCTGCGCATCGAGGGCGTCGTCGTCGAATACCTCCGGGGCATCGACGACCTCCCCGCGATCGTCGCCGACTTCGCCCCCGGCCCTGGACGGCGCCTCGGCGTCCTGGTCGACCACCTGCTCCCCGGCACCAAGGAACACCGCATCGCCGCCCAGGTCACCGGCGAGTCGGTCCTGGTCGTCGGCCACCCCTACATCGACATCTGGCAGGCCGTGAAGCCCGCCTCCGTCGGCATCCCCGCCTGGCCCGCCGTCCCCCGCGGCGAGGACTGGAAGGAGGGCACCTGCCGCCGCCTCGGCTGGTCGGTGGACACCCCGGCGGCCTGGAAGCACATCCTGTCGAAGGTCAACAGCTACAAGGACCTGGAGCCCGAACTCCTCGGACGGGTCGAGGAGCTGATCGACTTCACGGCCCTGCCGGGTCAGGAGTAGGTCTGGAACTCCGAGGTGTCGAGCGTGATGCCCAGCAGGTCCACCGGAACGGGCTCGCCGAACTTGGTGGTTCGCCCAGTCACGTAGTCCGGCTGCGGCTCACCAACATCGCCCGGAAAGGAGAGGCTCTGCTTCGTCCAACGGTGCCACTTCCCATGGGGGATCTGGTCGGCCAGGGACGCGACGATGATGTTGGTAGTCAGGTCGGAGCTCAGAGACAGCAGGATCTCCCCGGAGATGATCTCGGCGCGGACGCCCTCCGGGACTTCGATCCCCTCAAGAACCCTTCGCATTCGCGCACTTGAAGTAGTCACGCGAACACCACAGGTCCTCGATCAGTCCACCAGGTCACGCACGACCGCGTCCGCGAGCAGCCTGCCCTGGAGGGTGAGGGCGGCGCGGCCCTGCTCGTACGGCTCTGCGGCGAGGAGCCCGTCCGCCAGGGCCTTGGCGGCGGCCTTGCGGCCGGTGTCGGTCAGCAGGTCGAGCGGGACTCCCTCCACCAGGCGCAGTTCCAGCAGGATGCGTTCGACGCGGCGGTCCTCATCCGACAGGAGTTCGCGGCCCAGCGCCGGGGTGCGGCCCTCGGTGAGGGACTGGGCGTAGGCGGCGGGGTGCTTGGCGTTCCACCAGCGGACGCCGCCGACGTGGCTGTGGGCGCCGGGGCCGGCGCCCCACCAGTCGGCGCCGGTCCAGTAGAGCTCGTTGTGGCGGCAGCGGCCCTCGGGGGTGGTGGCCCAGTTGGAGACCTCGTACCAGGAGTAGCCGGCCGCGCTGAGCGCCTGCTCGGCGATGAGGTAGCGATCGGCGTGCACGTCGTCGTCGATCATCGGCAGTTCGCCGCGCTTGACCCGGGCGGCCAGCCGGGTGCCCTCCTCGACGATCAGGGAGTACGCGGAGACGTGGTCCGGTCCGGCGCCGATCGCCGCGTCCAGGGAGGCCCGCCAGTCGTCGTCGGACTCGCCGGGGGTGCCGTAGATCAGGTCGAGGTTGACGTGCTCGAAGCCGGCCTCGCGGGCCTCGGCCACGCAGGCCTCGGGGCGGCCCGGGGTGTGGTGGCGGTCGAGCAGCTGGAGGACGTGCGGGCGGGCGCTCTGCATGCCGAAGGAGATCCGGTTGTAGCCTCCCTCGCGCAGCTCGGCCAGGTACGCCGGGTCGACGGACTCCGGGTTGGCCTCGGTGGTGACCTCGGCGTCCGGGGCGAGCCCGAACTCCTCGCGCAGCGCGGCGAGCATCTTCACCAGGTCGCGGGCCGGCAGCAGGGTGGGGGTGCCGCCGCCGAGGAAGACGGTCCGCACCGGGAGGTCCGTGTCCCCCAGCACCTTCCGGGCCAGCCGGATCTCGGCGACCACGTTGTCGGCGTAGGTCTCCTGCGAGGCGACCGCGCCCGAGGACCGCAGCTCGGTGGCCGTGTAGGTGTTGAAGTCGCAGTAGCCGCAGCGGCTGGCGCAGTACGGCACGTGCAGGTAGAAGCCGAACGGCCGTTGCCCCAGCCCGGTGAGGGCGTGCGCGGGCAAGGAACCGTCGGACGGCACCGGTTCGCCGTCGGGGAGTGCGGAGGGCATGACCCCATTGTCCCGTACGGCCCGCGAACCCCGCGCGGACCGTACGGGAGCCGGGCTCAGGCCTCGTTGGCGCCCGCGTACATCGCGGCCACCGCGTCGGCGTAGGTCTGCTCGACCACCGGGCGCTTGATCTTCAGGCTCGGGGTGAGCTCGCCGTGCTCGATGTCGAGGTCGCGCGGCAGCAGGTGGAACTTCTTGATCGTCTGCCAGCGCTGGAGGTCGGCGTTGACCCGCTTCACGAAGCCCTCGATCAGCTGGCGCACGGCCGGCTCCCCCGCCAGCTCGGCGTAGGTCCGGCCGGCCAGGCCGCGCTCGGCGGCCCACGGCATCAGCACCGACTCGTCCAGGCCGATCAGCGCGGTGCAGAAGTTGCGGCCGTTGCCGATCACCAGGATGTTGCTGACGAACGGGCAGACCGCCTTGAACTTGCCCTCGACCTCGCTGGGCGCCACGTACTTGCCGCCGGAGGTCTTGAACAGGTCCTTCTTGCGGTCGGTGATCCGCAGGAAGCCGTCGGCGCTCAGCTCGCCGATGTCCTCGGTGTGGAACCAGCCGTCCGGCTCCAGCACCTCGGCGGTCTTGTCCGGCAGGTTGTGGTAGCCGCGCATCACGCCGG
This sequence comes from Kitasatospora sp. NPDC058190, assembly GCF_042883685.1. Taxonomy (NCBI): domain Bacteria; kingdom Bacillati; phylum Actinomycetota; class Actinomycetes; order Kitasatosporales; family Streptomycetaceae; genus Kitasatospora; species Kitasatospora sp. NPDC058190. Next base: position 11,912 of record NZ_JBHVVI010000053.1, on the reverse strand, counting down.
GGCCGCGCAGCAGGATCTCGCCGTCCTCGGCGATCCGCACCTCGGTGCCGGGCAGCGCGCGGCCCACCGTGCCGATCCGCACGTCCTCCTCGCGGTTGACGCAGGAGCCGGCGCTGGTCTCGGAGAGGCCGTAGCCCTCCAGGATCGGCACCCCGGCGCCGAGGAAGAAGTAGCCGATCTCGGGGGCGAGTGCCGCACTGCCGGAGACGGCCCCGCGCAGCCGGCCGCCGAAGGCCGCCCGGATCTTGGCGTACACCAGCTTGTCGGCCAGCGAGTGCTGCACCCGCAGGGCCAGCGGGGCGCTGCCGGCGCCGGTGGCGACCCGGCTCGCCTGGACCGCCCGGGCGTACTCGCGGGCGACCTTGGCGGCCCACATGAAGATCTTGTACTTGGCGCCGCCCTCGGCCCGGGCCCGGCCGGCGATGCCGTTGTAGACCTTCTCGAAGATGCGCGGCGCGGAGGCCATCACGGTCGGCCGGATGGCCGGCAGGTTGTGGATGATCCGGTCGACCCGGCCGTCCACCGCCATCACGTGGCCGGTGGCGATCTGCCCCGAGATCAGCGTCTTGCCGAACACGTGCGACAGCGGCAGCCACATGAACTGGACGTCGTCGGAGCGCAGCAGCCCGCTGGCCTCCTGCGCCCGGCCCTCGTACGCCCAGCAGTCGTGCACCAGGCGCACGCCCTTGGGGCGGCCGGTGGTGCCGGAGGTGTAGATGAGAGTGGCCAGCTGCTCCTTGTCGAGCGCGGCCACGGCCTTCTCGATCGCGTCCGGGTGCTGCTCCAGGTGCTCCGCGCCGCGCTGCTCCAGCTCGGCGAGGGTGAGCAGTTCCAGCCCGGCCGTCGCGGGGGTCTCCTCGGGGGCGTCGAAGAGGATGACGGTGCGCAGCTCGGGCAGGTGCTCGATCTGCTCGACGGCCTTGGCCAGCTGGGCGGCGTTCTCGGCGAACAGCGCCTTGGAGCCGGAGTTGGAGAGGATGAAGGCGGTCTCGTCGGCGTTGGTGCTGGGGTAGACCGTGGTGATGGCGGCGCCCGCGCACATGGCCCCGAGGTCGGCGATGATCCAGTCGAGCCGGGTGGAGGAGGCCAGCGCGACCCGGTCCTCCGCCTGGATGCCGAGCGCCATCAGGCCGGCCGCCACCGCCTTGACCCGTACGGCGGTCTGCGCCCAGGTGAGCGAGCGCCACTGCTCGGCGCCCGGGGCGCCGTCCGCGGCGTGCTCGTCCACCGGGGCGGGGTAGCGGTAGGCCTCGCCGTTCGGAGTGGCGGCGACGCGCTCCAGGAACAGGTGGGCCACGGAGGCGGGACGCCCGGCGACGATGTCGGCACTGCCGGAGTCGATCAGGGACTGCGCGGAACTCAACGAGGACCTCCGGGGGCGGGTGGCCGTCTGAGGGATTGCGGCGCCCGTGGGGGCGGTCGCCGGGCCCCGGTTCACCTGAGCGGTACCGGTCAGTAACAAGGGCGTAGTCAGCAGCCTAGGGGGAAATCGGTCATTCCGTAAGGGGGCGGATCCAGCTGGCACGGCGGCGCGGCGCCGGTGCCCGGGCGCGGGACCCGCGGACGGCCCGCCCCCACCCGGATCCGCGGGAGGGCTTGGCAAAGGCCCGGCAAACCTCAGCCGGACAGCCCCCGAATCGTCTGTGCGACGCCGGGGAACAACGAGAATTGGGGTGCGAACCCGACCGGCGACGACAAGAGTGTGCCAGTGCTGATCAGACTGCTCCGGGCGTATCTGCGCCCATATACCCGACCGATCACCTTGCTGGTGGTACTCCAGCTGGTGTCCACCCTCGCGGCGCTCTACCTGCCGACACTCAACGCCGACATCATCGACAGCGGCGTGGTCAAGGGCGACACCGGCTACATCATGCGCGTGGGCGCGGTGATGATCGGCATCACCCTGGTCCAGGCCCTCTGCTCGATCGGCGCCGTCTACTTCGGTGCCCGCACGGCGATGGCCTTCGGCCGGGACCTCCGGGCCTCCGTCTTCGACCGGGTGCAGAGCTTCTCCGCCCGCGAGGTCGGCGAGTTCGGCGCGCCCTCCCTGATCACCCGCACCACCAACGACGTCCAGCAGGTCCAGATGCTGGCCCTGATGAGCTTCACCCTGATGGTGGCCGCGCCGATCATGTGCGTCGGCGGCATCATCATGGCGCTCAACCAGGACGTCCCACTGTCCGGCCTGCTGCTCGCCGTCATCCCCGCGCTCGGCATCGTCGTCACGTTGCTGGTCCGCGCGCTGCGGCCCAAGTTCCGCAGCATGCAGAAGAAGATCGACACCGTGAACCGGGTGCTGCGCGAGCAGATCACCGGCATCCGGGTGATCCGCGCCTTCGTCAAGGACGGCCACGAGCAGGCCCGCTTCGCCACCGCCAACGAGGACCTCACCCAGGTCGCCCGGCACGTCGGCCGCCTGATGTCCGTGATGTTCCCGGCCGTGATGCTGGTCGTGAACCTCTCCAGCGTCGCGGTGCTCTGGTTCGGCGCCCACCGCATCGACAGCCACGACATGGAGATCGGCGCGCTGACCGCCTTCCTCTCCTACCTGATGCAGATCCTGATGAGCGTCATGATGGCCACCTTCATGTTCATGATGGTGCCCCGCGCCGAGGTCTGCGCCGAGCGCATCGACGAGGTCCTCGGCACCAGCTCCAGCGTCGTCCCGCCGTCCGCGCCGATCACCGAGGTGCTGCGCCGAGGCAACCTGGAGCTGCGCGACGTCGACTTCCGCTACCCCGGCGCCGAGGCCTCGGTGCTGCGCGGCATCGACCTCACCGCCCGCCCCGGCGAGACCACCGCCATCATCGGCTCCACCGGCAGCGGCAAGTCCACCCTGCTCGGCCTCGTCCCCCGGCTCTTCGACGCCACCGGCGGGCAGGTCCTGCTGGACGGCGTGGACGTGCGCGACCTCGCCCCCGAGGCGATCGCCGAGAGCGTCGGCATCGTCCCGCAGAAGCCGTACCTGTTCTCCGGCACCGTCGCCAGCAACCTGCGCTACGGCCGTCCCGACGCCACCGACGAGGAGCTCTGGCACGCGCTGGAGATCGCCCAGGCCAAGGAGTTCGTCGAGAAGCTGACCGAGGGCCTGGACGCCCCGATCGCCCAGGGCGGCAGCAACGTCTCCGGCGGCCAGCGCCAGCGCCTGGCCATCGCCCGCGCACTGGTGCGCAAGCCCGACGTCTACCTCTTCGACGACTCCTTCTCCGCGCTCGACTACGCCACCGACGCCAAGCTGCGCAAGGCCCTCGCCCACGAGACCGCCGACGCCACCGTCCTGATCGTCGCCCAGCGCGTGTCCACCATCCGCGACGCCGACCGGATCATCGTCCTCGACGAGGGCGCGGTCGTCGGCACCGGCACCCACCGTGAACTGATGGCCGACAACCCGACGTACCGGGAGATCGTGCTCTCCCAGCTCACCGAGCAGGAGGCGGCGTGACCAGCCCCGGAAAGCCCGCCGGGAGGCCGGCGGACAGACTCCCCAGCGACTCGCAGGCCGCCGCCGCCCGCCGCGGCCCGGCCGGACCGGGTCGCTTCATGGGCGGCCAGGGCGCCGAGAAGTCCATGGACTTCAAGGGCTCCGGCAAGCGCGTGCTCGGCCTGCTGCGCCCCGAGCGCACCCTGCTGATCGGCGTCCTGCTGCTCGGCGTGGTCAGCATCGGCTGCGCCGTCATCGGCCCCAAGATCCTCGGCGAGGCCACCGACCTGATCTTCGCCGGCGTCGTCGGCGCCCGCTTCCAGCCCGGCACCTCCAAGACCGATGTCATCGCCGGGCTGCGCGCCCACGGCGAGGGCGGCGTCGCCGACCTGCTCTCCGCGGTCGACTTCACCCCCGGCCACGGAATGGACTTCGGCGCCATCGGCTCCATCCTGCTCTGGGTGCTCGGCATCTACGTCGCCGCCGCCGCCCTCAGCATCGTCCAGGGCCGCCTGGCCACCAAGGCGATCCAGTCGGCCGGCTACCGGCTGCGCCAGGACGTCGAGGCCAAACTGGCCCGGCTGCCGCTGAGTTACTTCGACAAGCAGCCGCGCGGCGAGGTGCTCAGCCGGGTCACCAACGACATCGACAACATCGGCCAGTCCATGCAGCAGACCATGGGACAGGTGGTCAACTCGCTGCTCACCGTGGTCGGTGTGCTGGTGATGATGTTCTGGATCTCCCCGCTGCTCGCCGTGATCGCGCTGGTCTCGGTGCCGCTGTCGGTGGTCGTCGCCGCCAAGGTCGGCAAGCGGGCCCAGCCGCAGTTCGTCCAGCAGTGGCAGTCCACCGGCCAACTCAACGCCCACATCGAGGAGATGTACACCGGCCACACCCTGGTCAAGGTGTTCGGCCGGCAGCACGAGTCCGCCGAGACCTTCCGCGAGCACAACGAGGCGCTCTTCCGCTCCAGCTTCCGGGCCCAGTTCATCTCCGGGATCATCCAGCCCGCGATGATGCTGATCGGCAACCTGCAGTACGTACTGGTCGCGGTCGTCGGCGGTCTGCGGGTGGCCAGCGGCGCGCTGTCCATCGGCGACGTGCAGGCCTTCATCCAGTACTCCCGGCAGTTCAGCCAGCCGCTCACCCAGGTCGCCAGCATGGCCAACCTGGTGCAGTCCGGGGTCGCCTCCGCCGAGCGCGTCTTCGAGCTGCTGGACGCCCCCGAGCAGAGCCCCGAGCCGGCCATGCCCGAGAAGCCGGACGCGGTCCGCGGCCGGGTCGTCTTCCAGGACGTGTCCTTCCGCTACGACCCGGACAAGCCGCTCATCGAGGACCTCTCGCTCAAGGTCGAGCCCGGCCAGACCGTGGCCATCGTCGGCCCCACCGGCGCCGGCAAGACCACCATGGTCAACCTGCTGATGCGGTTCTACGAGGTCAGCGGCGGGCGGATCACCCTGGACGGGGTGGACATCGCCGCGATGTCCCGCGAGGACCTGCGCTCGGGCATCGGCATGGTGCTCCAGGACACCTGGCTGTTCGGCGGCACCATCGCCGACAACATCGCCTACGGCGCCCAGGGCGCCACCCGCGAGCAGGTCGTCGAGGCCGCCAAGGCCGCCCACGTCGACCGGTTCGTCCGCACCCTGCCGGACGGCTACGACACCGTCCTCGACGACGAGGGCACCGGCGTCAGCGCGGGCGAGAAGCAGCTGATCACCATCGCCCGGGCGTTCCTCGCCCAGCCGTCCATCCTGGTCCTGGACGAGGCGACCAGCTCGGTCGACACCCGCACCGAGGTGCTGATCCAGCGGGCCATGGCCCGGCTGCGCACCGGCCGCACCAGCTTCGTGATCGCCCACCGGCTCTCCACCATCCGGGACGCCGACGTGATCCTGGTGATGGAGAACGGCTCGATCGTGGAGCAGGGCTCGCACGACGAGCTGATCGCCGTCGGCGGCGCGTACGCCCGGCTGTACCAGGCGCAGTTCGCGGAGGCCGTGGCCGAGGTCGACTGACGCCTCCTCATGTGACGGGCCGGGACGGGACTCACCCGTCCCGGCCCTTCGCGCGCCCGGGCCTTCGCGCACCCGGACCATCGCGCGCCCGGGCCTTCGCGGAGGGCGGCGGCGTTCGCTACGGTGGCTCCCGTGACCGCCCAGCCCGCAGCCCCCGACGCCTTCGAGACGAACCGCCGCTACCTGGGCTCGGTCGCCTACCGGCTGCTCGGCTCCTTCACCGACGCCGAGGACGTCCTCCAGGACGCCTGGCTGCGCTGGCAGGCCGCCGACCGCGCCGCCGTCGCCGACCCGCGCGCCTTCCTCACCACCGTGGTCACCCGGCTCTGCTACGACCAGCTCGGCTCCGCCCGGGCCCGCCGCGAGGCCTACTACGGCGAGTGGCTGCCGGAGCCGTCCGTCTCCTACGCGAGCGTCCCCGACTCCCCCGCCGAGCTGGCCGAACGCGGCGAGTCCGTCTCGCTCGCCCTGCTCGCCGTCCTGGAGCAGCTCAGCCCGGCCGAGCGGGCCGCCCTCGTGCTGCACGACGTGTTCGCGGTCGGCTTCGAGGACATCGCCGCCTCCCTGGACCGCACCCCCGACGCCACCCGCCAACTCGCGTCCCGGGCCCGCCGCCGGGTCAAGGACGGCGGCGGGCACTCCGACGGCGCCGACCCGGCCGAGCACCGCCGGGCCGTCGAGGCGTTCGCCTCCGCCTGCACCAAGGGCGACATCCTGGGCCTGATGGAGATCCTCGACCCGGACGTGGTCTGGCACGCCGACGGCGGCGGCATCGTCCGCGCCGCCGCCCGCCCGGTGCGCGGCGCCGACAAGGTGGGCCGGCTGGTGGTCGGCCTGGTCGCCAAGTGGTTCACCCCCGAGTTCGGACTCGGCTACGCGACGGTCAACGGCGAGCCTGGCCTGGTCTGGTACGAGAAGGCCACCGGCACCGTCACCGGCGTGGTCGCCTTCGCCCTGGCCGACGGGCGGATCTCCGAGGCGTACGTCGTGGTCAACCCCGAGAAGCTCGGTCGCGTCAGCCCGGTCACGGCACCCTGACACGGACCCCCGCGAACCCGTGACGCAGGTCACCGTCACATCCTGACCGGCCGCGTCGTCCCCCTCCCGAACAGCGCTCCACCGGAGCGACCTCGCGAGGAGGCGGACGAGATGAGCAGCACCACCAGCACCGGCAAGCGGATCGTCGTACTGGGCGCCGGGTACGCCGGACTCACCGCGGCCAAGGGCGCCGGACGGCACCACACCGTCACCCTGGTCGCCCCCGAGGAGCGGCTCCTGCACCGCATCCGCCAGCACGAAACCGCGGCCGGCCGCGGCCGCGACTGGCCCGCCATCGGCGAACTGGCCCGCGGCCGCCGGATCGAGCACCGCCGGGCCCGGGCCGTCGGCATCGACCCGGCCGGACACAAGGTCGTCCTGGACGACGGCACCACCCTCGGCTACGACACCCTGGTCTACGCCCTCGGCAGCCGCACCGCCTGGCACGGCGTCCCCGGCGCCGCCGAGCACGCCCACCCCGTGGAGCGCGCCGCCGAGGTGCGGCGCCTGATCCGCGAGGCCGACCGCCCCGGCACCCTGGCCGTCGTCGGCGGCGGCGCCACCGGCATCGAACTGGCCACCGAACTCGCCGAGGCCCACCCCGACTGGCGGGTGCGGATCGTCACGGCCGGGCAGGTCGGCGGCACCTACTCGCCCAAGGGCCGCACCCACATCCGGCGCGTCCTCGACCGGCTCGGCGTCGCCGTCCACGACAACGCCACCGTCACCGAGGTCACCCCGGACGGGCTGCGCACCACCGCCGGCCCGATCGGGGCCGGCCTCACCGTGTGGGCCGCCTCGATGGAGCCGCACCCGCTGGCCGCCGAGGCCGGACTGGCCGTGGACGAGCACGGCCGGGCCCTGGTCGACGACCACCTGCGGTCGCTCTCGCACCCGGACGTCCACGTGGTCGGCGACGCCGCCGCGGTCACCGTCCCCGGCGTCGGCACCCTGCGGATGGGCTGCGCCACCGCGCTGCCGCAGGGCCAGTACGTGGGCAGGCTGCTCGACGGGCGCACCTCGAAGCCGTTCTCGTTCAGGTACGTCGTGCAGTGCCTGAGCCTCGGTCGGCGGGACGGGCTGCTGCAGCTGGTCCACCCGGACGACTCGATGAAGCCCACCGTCCTCACCGGCACCGCGGGGCGGCTGGCCAAGGCCGGGATCGTCAGCGTCGTCCTCAGCGCGCTCAAGTAGCCGGCGGGGCGTCCTGCGCGAACGGTCTCCTGTGCGAACCTGCGCGAACGGCGTCCTGCGGGAACGCGGAAGGGCCCGGGCGGGTGCCCGGGCCCTCCTGGTGCCGCTCGCCGCTACTTCTTGTCCTTCGGCGTCTCGGCGTCGGTGGACAGCGCGGCGATGAAGGCCTCCTGCGGGACCTCCACGCTGCCGACCATCTTCATCCGCTTCTTGCCTTCCTTCTGCTTCTCCAGCAGCTTCCGCTTACGGGAGATGTCACCGCCGTAGCACTTGGCGAGGACGTCCTTGCGGATCGCGCGGACCGTCTCACGGGCGATCACCCGGGAGCCGATGGCGGCCTGGATCGGCACCTCGAACTGCTGGCGGGGGATGAGCTTCTGCAGCTTGCCGGCCATCATCACGCCGTAGCTGTAGGCCTTGTCCTTGTGGACGATCGCGGAGAAGGCGTCCACCGCGTCGCCGTGCAGCAGGATGTCCACCTTGACCAGCTGCGCGCTCTGCTCGCCGATGGGCTCGTAGTCGAGCGAGGCGTAGCCGCGGGTCTTGGACTTCAACTGGTCGAAGAAGTCGAAGACGATCTCGGCCAGCGGCAGGGTGTAGCGCAGCTCGACCCGGTCCTCGGACAGGTAGTCCATGCCCTGGAGGCTGCCGCGGCGGGACTGGCAGAGCTCCATGATCGCGCCGACGAACTCGTTCGGCGCCAGGATGGTGCCGCGCACGACCGGCTCGTAGACCTCGGAGATCTTGCCGGACGGGAACTCGCTCGGGTTGGTGACGGTGTGCTCGGTGCCGTCCTCCATCACCACCCGGTAGACCACGTTCGGGGCGGTGGAGATCAGGTCGAGGTTGAACTCGCGCTCCAGGCGCTCCCGGATGATCTCCAGGTGCAGCAGGCCGAGGAAGCCGCAGCGGTAGCCGAAGCCGAGCGCGACCGAGGTCTCCGGCTCGTACACCAGGGCCGCGTCGTTGAGGCGCAGCTTGTCCAGGGCGTCGCGCAGCAGCGGGTAGTCCGAGCCGTCCAGCGGGTACAGGCCGGAGAACACCATCGGACGCGGGTCCTTGTAGCCGCCGAGCGGCTCGGTGGCACCCTTGTGCATCGAGGTGATCGTGTCACCGACCTTGGACTGCCGGACGTCCTTCACACCGGTGATGATGTAGCCCACCTCGCCGACGCCGAGGCCGTCGGCGACCTTCGGCTCGGGCGAGATGACGCCGATCTCCAGCAGCTCGTGGGTGGCGCCGGTGGACATCATCTGGATGCGCTCGCGCTTGGTGAGCTGACCGTCCACGACACGGACGTAGGTGACCACGCCGCGGTAGGAGTCGTACACCGAGTCGAAGATCATCGCGCGGGCCGGGGCGTCCGCGACGCCGACCGGGGCCGGGATGGTGTTGACGATGTGGTCCAGCAGGTCCTCGACGCCGAGGCCGGTCTTCGCACTGACCTGGAGCACGTCGGAGGGGTCGCAGCCGATGATGTGGGCGATCTCGGCGGCGTACTTCTCCGGCTGGGCGGCCGGCAGGTCGATCTTGTTCAGCACCGGGACGATCGTGAGGTCGTTCTCCAGCGCCAGGTACAGGTTGGCGAGGGTCTGCGCCTCGATGCCCTGGGCCGCGTCGACCACCAGGATGGTGCCCTCGCAGGCCGCGAGGGAGCGGGACACCTCGTACGTGAAGTCCACGTGGCCCGGGGTGTCGATCATGTTGAGGATGTGCGTCGTCCCGGCGTCCGGCCCGGTCTTGGGGGCCCACGGAAGGCGGACCGCCTGCGACTTGATGGTGATGCCGCGCTCGCGCTCGATGTCCATGCGGTCGAGGTACTGGGCACGCATCTGCCGCGGGTCGACGACGCCGGTGATCTGCAGCATCCGGTCTGCGAGCGTCGACTTGCCGTGGTCGATGTGGGCGATGATGCAGAAGTTGCGGATCAGCGCCGGGTCGGTACGGCTGGGCTCTGGCACATTGCTGGGGGTCGCGGGCACCTTGGTCCGATTCTCCGTTGGTCCGGGGCCGGGGGTGTCCGGATCATCGCTGACCGGCTATCCCGGGGACCGGACAGTCTCGTCCGATCGAAATAGTTCCTCCCATCTTCCCACGACCGCGGCACCGGACGCCGTTCGGGCACCTCGGAGCCTTCCGCCGCACGCTCGCGAGGCGGCAGGATGGCCGTTCATGATCCTGGAAAGCGCCCTGCTCGACGTCCTGCCCGGCCGGGAGGAGGAGTTCCTCGCCGCCTTCGCCGAGGCCCGTCCGCTGATCGCCGTCCAGCGGGGCTTCCGCTCCCTGGAACTGCGCCGCTGCCTCGACGAGGGACGCGGCTCGCGCTTCCTGCTCCAGGTGGAGTGGGAGACGCTCGCCGACCACACCGAGGGGTTCCGCGGCTCGGCCGAGTACCAGCGGTGGCGGGAGCTGCTGCACCGGTTCTACCGGCCGTCCCCGGAGGTCGAGCACTACGGCGAGCCGGTGCTGAGCGCCTGACCCGGCCGGGGGAACCCGCGGCCACCTGCCCGGTCCCGCGTTCGCTCCCGCGTCCGACCCCGCGTCCGGTCCGGTTTGGGGCGGGCAGCGGGCCCCTGGTAGCGTGGGCTGCTGCACCTGGCCCTCGGCATGCCCTCTCAGCTTGACCGACGGCCTCCGGGTGCGGCCCGTTCAATACCTTTTAGACAGACTGAGGCTCCTTCGTGGCGAACATCAAGTCCCAGATCAAGCGCAACAAGACCAACGAGAAGGCGCGCCTGCGCAACAAGGCCGTCAAGTCCTCGCTGAAGACCGCTCTGCGCAAGGCCCGTGAGGCCGCTGCCGCCGGCGAGACCGAGAAGGCCGTCGTGCTGGCCCGCGCCGCCTCCAAGGCGCTGGACAAGGCCGTGAGCAAGGGCGTCATCCACGCCAACCAGGCCGCCAACAAGAAGTCGGCCATCACCAAGCGCGTCAACGCGGCCACCCAGGCCTGACGCCCCCCGGGGGCTCCGGCCCCCACCGCCTCGGACGACCCGGCCCTCTACCCGGAACCCTGAGGCGCGCGATACTCGCACCGCACGCGGCCTGCGTTCGCCACGCGGGTGCGGTGCACACCAGCTGTACGACAGGCGCCGCAGCCGGTCTCTTCCCCAGAGGCCGACTGCGGCGCCTGTCGCGTTTCCCGGTCCGGCCGCTATGGTCGGTCGGTCACGCGCGACCGAGGTGCGTTCGAGGCGCGGGGAGCGCCCCGGGCGCCCGTCACGAGGGGGGACTTCCATGACGACTCCACCGCCGCCGGGGCCGATACCGGGGCAGGGGCCCGGGCAGGGACCGGGGCAGGGGCCCGGGCAGGGAGCGAACCGGCCGGGGTACGGGTTCCCGCAGCAGACACCGGGGGTGCCCGCGCCGGGTTCGCCGGCTCCGACCGGTTTCGGTCCGCCGCCCGGGCTGCCCGCCGCACCGGGGGCGGCCGTTCCCGGGGCTGCTCCTACGGCCTTCTCCGGGGCCGTTCCCACCGGCGGACCGGCCGGAGGCGGCTCCGGGGAGCGTTCCGGGGGCAACCTGCGCCGCAACGCCGTCTGGGCCTTCGTCGGCGCGGTGCTCGCCTCAGCCGGCTGGGCCACCGCCGTGACGGTCATCCCGGGCATGGTCAGCACCAACTCCTCGCCGCGCAGTCTCGGCAACTACCACCTGTCGGACGACCTCTGCGCCATCGGGAAGCCCGCCCGGCTGCTGGAGAAGTACTCGGTCACCACGAGCAGCACCTCGCCGTCCCACCACACCGACCGGAACCCGGCCCTGGACAGCATGAACTGCTCGATGTCGCTCAAGCGGATCGGCGGCGACAGCGACAGCGAGTACGCCTCCGTCTACATGCGCGCCGACCTGCACAAGGCGGTGAACCCCGCACCCGAGCTCTCGGCCAACAAGGAGGTCTACCGGTCGCGCGGCTACCAGATCACCACCATCACGGGGATCGGCGAGGAGGCGTACTTCGTGTACAAGGACGACGGCTCGGACAAGTACCACGACATCTACGCCGAGGTGGACATCCGCGACGGCGGGATGACGTACTACATCACCTACAGCGCCAACTACACCCAGGGGAAGGCCACCCCGCCGTCCATGGACGACCTCCGCAACATGCTGCAGACGGACGCCGACAACGCCGTACGGGCCATGCGCAAGTAGCGCGAGGCGCCCCGAACCGTCAGTAGGCGGGGCGGGAGCCGGCCCGGGCGGCCCGGGCGACGGCGACCCCCGCGCGCTCCAGGGCGTTGGCC
>NZ_JBHVVI010000052.1:0-62442 GCF_042883685.1 Kitasatospora sp. NPDC058190 | reverse complement strand
GCCTGCGACGAATCACTGATCACCATGCCAAGCAGCCTGCCATGCACCCGCGGCTGTGATCACCCCTCCACGAACTTCCGCGGAGCAGCACTAGCATGCCGCCTCATGATCACCACTCGCCACGACGGCTACCGGCTCTCCACGGACCCCGGCCTCCTCGACCTCGACCTCGTCCACCACTGGCTCTCCACCGACGCCTTCTGGGCCCTCGGGCGCAGCCGGGAGGTCGTGGAGCAGTCGGTGCGCGGGTCGGTGGTGTTCGGGGTGTACGAACCCGGGGGCGGGCAGGTGGCGTTCGCGCGGGTGGTCACCGATCACGCGACCTTCGCCTGGCTGTGCGACGTGTACGTCGACCGGGGGCAGCGGGGGCGGGGGCTCGGCACCTGGCTTGCGGAGGAGGTGGTGGCGCACCTGCGGCCCTACCGGCTGAAGCGGGTGCTGCTGTCGACGGTGGACGCCCACGAGGTGTACGCCAAGGCCGGGTTCGTGCCGTTCCCCGACCCGCAGAAGCTGATGGTCCTCGGCGGGCCGGAGAGTTGACTATACGTCAGGCTTCGGGCCGGGGAGGGAGCGGCAGCGGGACGGCGGGCAGGCCGTCGATGCTGCTGGCGACCAGCGGCTTGCGCTCGCAGTAGGCGCTGAACTCCGCCTCGTCCTTGCGGTCGAAGTACTGGGCGTGCAGGTCGCGGTCGGCGCGGTAGTCCATGAACGGCACCGCGTAGCCGCAGGAGTCGCTGACCCGCTCGGCCTTCACCAGGACGATCGCGCGCAGGCCGGAGCCGTCCGCGGTGGGCTCGAAGCGGCCGAGCAGGTCGGCGAAGCGCGGGTCGTCACGGAAGACGGGCTCGCCGCGGCCGTGCACCCGCACCACGTTGGGCGGGCCCTCGAAGGCGCACCACATCAGCGTGATCCGGCCGTTCTCCCGCAGGTGGGCGACGGTCTCGGCCTGCGAGCCGCCGAAGTCCAGGTAGGCGAGGGTGAGTTCGTCGATCACCACGAGGGTGCCGGAGCGGCCCTTGGGCGAGATGTTGACGTGGCCGTCGGCGGCCAGCGGCGCGGTCGCGACGAAGTAGACGGGCTGACGCTCGATGAACTGCCGCAGTCGGCCGTCGATGTATTCGTACTGCTTTCCCATGTGCGCAATTGTGCCCGCATCTCGGCTTGTGAGAAAGGAAAATCCATCCCATGAGACGGCAGCCAGCCGCCCCGGGGCTGCCCGGGGCGGCTGGTCGCCGGCAGGGTCAGCGCTTCATGTAGACGCTGTCCATGAAGTCGATGATCTGCTGATCCGTCAGCCGGTGGCCGTTGCGGTGGCCCATCGCCAGGTCGGCCTCACTGATCATGCCGACCAGCCGCTCCCCGTCGATCACCGGGATGCGGCGGATCTGGTGCTGCTCCATCTTCTTCAGCACCACGTCCATGGTGTCTTCGGCGCGCACGCAGTGCAGGTGCCCGGCCAGTTCGATCGCCGTCATCTTGGCCGGGTTCTTGCCCTCGGCGAGACAGCGCGTCACGATGTCACGGTCGGTGATGATGCCGTGCAGCTTCTGGTCGTCGCCGCAGATCGGCAGCGCGCCCACGTTCTTGTCGCGCATCATCCGCGCGGCCTCGTCCAACGTCTGGTGGGCGCCGATGCACTGGGCGCCGGTGTGCATGATGTCTCGGGCAGTGGTCACGAGGACTCCTTCGTCGGTGCTTCCCCCCGACGGCTCTCCCCCTCATGGTCGACACCGGCGATCGCGGTGTGACCGTGCCATCACCATAGGCAACACCGCGCCCACCCGCGACCGCGAGGGCCGACGCCGCGACGCCGACACGAAGGACGGTGAAGGCCCCGGGCGGTCGTGGTCGCGGCGCGGCAGACTGGCTTCGGGGGCCACCGCAGGACGCTTCGGAGACGGCCCATGCCGCAGATGACGGTGGACGGGCGCACCCTCGCCCTCTCCCACCTCGACAAGGTGTACTACCCGCGCACCGGCACCCCCAAGAGCGAGGTGCTGCGCTACTACGCAGCCGTGCACGCCGCCCTGCTCCCCCACCTGCGCGACCGCCCGGTCTCCTTCCTGCGCTGCCCGGACGGCGTCGAGGCCGAGGTCTTCGTCGCCAAGAACCCGCCGCCCGGCACCCCGGACTGGGTGCGCACGGTGGAGGTGCCCAGCAGCGGCGGCGACCTGCGCCAGGTGGTGCTGGAGGACGGCGCGGCGCTGCTCGCGGTCGCCAACCTGGGCTGTCTGGAACTGCACGTCCCGCAGTGGCACGCGACCGCGCCCGGCCTGGCCGACCGGCTGGTGCTGGACCTCGACCCGGGCGAGGGCGCGGACGTGCTGACCTGCCGGGCGGTCGCGCTGCTGCTGCGCGAGCGGCTGGCCGCGGACGGCCTCTCCGCCTGGGTGAAGACCTCCGGCTCCAAGGGGCTGCACCTGCTGGTGCCGATCGAGCCCACGCCCAGCGCCGAGGTCTCCGGGTACGCGAAGGCGCTGGCCGCCGCCCTGGAGGCCGAGCACCCGGAGCTGGTGGTGCACACCATGGCCAAGGCGCGCCGCCGCGGCCGGGTGCTGGTCGACTGGTCGCAGAACAACGCCAGGAAGACCACCGCCGCCCCGTACACCCTGCGGGCCCGGCCGCTGCCGACGGTCTCCGCCCCGCTCTCCTGGACCGAGTTGGAGCGGGCGCGCGGGGAGGCGGACCTCGTCCTCACCCTCGCCGAGGTCCCCGACCGGCTGGCGGCCGAGGGCGACCTGTTCGCGCCGCTGCTGGACCCGGCCGAGGCCCGGCCGCTGCCTGGCGCGAGCGGGCCGGGTGCCGCGCCCGCGCGGTCACGCGCGCCCGGGACGTCCGACACGCCCAGGGCGTCCGCAGCCCCCGGCCGGCCCCGCCAGGTGCTGCAGCCACCCGTCGAGGTGATGCGCCCCGCCGCCGTCACCGCCGTCCCGCCCGCCGACGGGCTGGGCGGGGGCGGGGTCCAGTACGAACTGAAGCTGGACGGCTTCCGCTGCGTCGCCTTCGCCCGCGGTGACCGCCCCGCCGTCCTGCAGTCCCGCTCCGGCCGCGACCTCGCGCCGGAGTTCCCGCCGATCGCCGCCGCCGTCGCCCGGCTGCCCGAGGGGCTGGTGCTGGACGCCGAACTGGTCGCCTGGCGCGCGGGCCGGTTCGCCTTCGAGGAACTGCTGCACACCCGTCAGGCCCGGGCGGCCGCCCCGGACGTCGCCCTCGGGCTGATCGCCTTCGACCTGCTCGCCCTGCCCGGCCGCGACGTCCGGCGCCTCCCGTTCACCGACCGGCGCCGCCTGCTGCTCGCCGCCCTGGCCGACGTCCCGCCGCCGATCCAGCCGGTGATGGCCACCACGGACCGGGCGGAGGCGATGGAGTGGATGGCCCGACTCGCCGACATCGGCGTGGAGGGCCTGGTCTGCAAGGCCGCCGGCTCCCCCTACCGCCCGCGCGGCGCGGGCCGCGCGTGGGTCAAGTACCGTCGCAGCGACACCGTGGACGCCACCGTCCACGCCCTCACCGGCCCGGCCACGCGCCCGTACGCGCTGGTGGTCCGACTCGACGACGACCGGGTCCTGTTGACCACCCCCCGGCTCACCCCCGTACAGTCCCGCGGGATCGCCGAGGCCGCCGCCCCGCTCCTCGGCCCGCCCTCCGTCGACCCCGACCACGGCCCGGTCCACCCCCTCACCACCCCCCTGCGCGCCGAACTCACCCTCACCGGCCGGCCGCCCACGGCCACCTTCGTCCGCCTGCGCGGGGACTGAGCTCCTCTCCGGCCCTCCCGGCGCGGGCGCTACGATCTGCGCCGTGCACGACCACCACGAACCTCACGAAGCGCCGGACTGCGGGCTCTGCGGCAACCCGGTCACCAGCCGACTCGCCGACCAGGCAACCGAGTTCGACCCGCTGGACCTGGCCGGCCGGTGGGTCGAGTACGTCGTGGTGGACGTCCGCGGGGCGCTCGTCCGTTACCAGGTGTCCGACGGCTCCGCCGACCCGCACAAGACCGTGGCCACCACCCTGACGCAGGCGCTGGGAATCGGCCCGTCGGACCTGCCCGGCGCCCGGTTCACCTGCTGGGAGGCGCCCGCCCCGGAGGGCGGTACCTACCAGAGCGCCTTCACCCTCGTCTGAGGGAGCGCCTCAGGTCGGGTACCGCTTCGCCGTCGCGTGGGCGAACTCGGTGACCAAGGCGTCGTTGAAGACCGGCAGGTCCCCCGGTTTACGGCTGGTCACCAGGACGCCGGGCCCGTCGTGGCAGACGTGCACCTCCTCGTCCACCCAGTGGGCGCCCGCGTTCACCAGGTCGGTGCGCAGGCTGGGCCAGGAGGTGAGGGTGCGGCCGCGGACGGCGTCGGCCTCGATCAGGGTCCACGGCGCATGGCAGATCGCCGCGACCGGGCGGCCGGAGGCGCAGCAGCCGTGCACGAAGGCGACCGCCGCCCGGTCCAGCCGGAGCCGGTCCGGGTTGGCGACACCGCCGGGCAGCACCAGTGCGTCGTAGTCGGCCGGATCCGCCTCCGCCACCAGGGCGTCCACCGCGAAGGTGTCCCCGAGCGCGCGGTGCCGGACGGCCTGGACCCGCCCCGCGGCGGTGGAGAGCAGCCGCGGGGTGCCGCCGGACTCGGCGACCGCCTGCCAGGGCGAGGTCAGTTCCACCTGCTCGACGCCGTACGGAGCGACCAGGAGGGCGATCGTCCGGCCGGTGAGGGTCGTGGACGGCCAGGGCATGGCTCAGCGCGTGCGGGGGGCGGTCAGGCCCTCGGCGGTCGGCGGGGCGGAGCTGAGCCGGGCCCGCGGGCAGTCGAGGTGGACGGCGAGGTTCAAGTGGTCGATCCGGGCGACCAGGCCGACCGGGACCAGGACCCGGTTGCCGGGCACCCAGGCCGAGGCGTCGACCAACAGATGGTCCCCGGCGTCCTGCTCGACCCGGCCGAGCGGGCCGTCGGTGGCGTGCACCTCGTACCCGACCAGGGTCAGGTCGGCGGCGGGATGGGAGCCCGGGCGGTACTCCCACAGGTCGGTACTCATCAGCTCACGTCACCTCACGCCTCCGGCCGGTCCCAGGGGCGGCGTTCACGGCGTTCGCGCCGCTCCTCCCGGTCCGGGTCGACCGGCTCGGCCCCGCTCGCGCCCCGGCGACGGCGCCGCAGCAACTCGGCGGTGGCGACCGCGGCCGCCACCGAGGCCGTCCAGACCACCCCGAGGGCGATCAGCACGGCCGTGGTCGGGGTCCGTACGCCGATGCTCAGACAGATCGCCGTCATCACCAGCGCGGTCAGCACGACCCCGGCCGAGATCCGGCGCCCGGCGCTGCGCAGCGCGCCCAGGACCCTGCTCGGCCGTTTGGCACCCATGGTGCTCAGTTTCCGGTCCAGGCGTGTGTCCTGGCGCAGATCGGACTCGATCTCCTCGAGGAGCCGCCGCTCCCATCCGCTCAACGCGGGTCCGTCCATCTCGGTCACCTCCGACACTTCCGGTGACGTGCTCGCACCCGGGCCGTTGCCCGGTACGGGCCGGCGCTAACCGTCCCCGGCACCGCCTGTTCCGACGCCCACGGGGCCGAAGGCCCGGGGGCGGGCGAGCAGACTGTCGTCCAGGACACGCAGCAGGGCGGCGGCGTCGCGGTGGACCTCGACCGCGCCGGCCGCCCTCAGCTCGGGGCCGGCGTCCCCGCCGGTCTCCAGGGCGACGCAGGGCACCCCGGCCCGCCGCGCCGCCAGCACCTCGCGCACGCTCCCGGCGACGGCCACGGCGTGCGAGGGCAGGCCGTCCACCAGCTGCAGGCCCGCCCGTACCGGGTCGCTGCCGGGAGCGGCCACGGTCAGGGCGGGCGCCCCGGCCGGACCGGGCCCGGTCAGCACGACCGTCCAGCCCCGGGCGGCGCACTCGCGCAGCAGCTCGGCGCCTCCGGGCAGCCGGGGCCGCCAGTCGGTACCGAACAGAGCCGCCGAGATCACCGTCATGGCCACCGCTTCCGCACTTCCGTTCCGCAGGCCACACACCGTATGCGCCCTTCCAGGTTAGGACGCCGCACGGCCGCGCGCGCTGCCTGCCGGGGAGGGGTTCACGGGTCTGCGAAAACCGCTTGGCGGCCGGTTCGCGGGCCGGGATACTCCGGTAGTCCGCGAGGGGGGAACGGGTGGCGGTGTTCGCGTGTGCGGGGTGCGGTGCGGAGTTGACCGGGCCGGTGACCGAGGTGGCGCTGCCGCCGCACGCACGCCGGGAGGGCGGGCACCGGTTCCTTCCGGCGCTGCTGGAGCCGAGGACGTTCGCGGTGGATCCGGAGCCGTGCGAACCGCCGTGGCGGCCATGGCACGAGATCGGAGCGGACGAGGCCACGGTACGGGGCGTGTACGCGCCGGTCGGCGGCCTGTGGTTCGGCCCCGGCGGCGCGGTCGTGCTGGCACCGGGCGACACCCGCAACACCGTGCTGATCCCCGAGCAGTGCAACGGCTGCTGCGCCGCCGACGGAGGACCGAACCTGGCGTGCGAGCGGTGCGGGCGGACGGTGGGCACCCGGATCGACGACTGCTACCGCTGGCAGGCGGTCTGGCTCTACCCGGGGGCGGTCCGCCGACTCGCCGTCGCGGGCCCCGACCGCCCCACCGGGGACGGCTGGACGGTGCCGCCGATGCCGCCGGTCGAGCCGGACGGCTGGTGGAGCGACCGGTGGAGCGCCGCGGTCGCGCCCGCCCTGGCCGAGGTCCTGGCGGCCTCCGGCGGCGAGCCGGTGGCCGTGCCCGTCGGTCTGCTCGCCGAGACCTTCGGCCGCACCCTGGACCGGCTGCTCCCCGCTGACGGCCCGGCCCGCACGCTGGGCCTGGCCGGGCCCGGGCTGACCCCCGATCCGGCCCCGGACATCGTCCTCGTCCCCCGCCACCCGTGGACGGGCGCCGCCTGGCGGCCCACGGGCGACGCGGTACCCGTCCCGCTGGACGCCGAGGTGTGGACGTACCTGGCCTTCCCGCCCGCCCCGTCCACGGCCCGCCTCCCCGTGGGCGAGGAGCGCGACGACCCGCTGCCGCCGCACCCGTGGATGCTCTTCGAGCCCGACCGGCGCCTGCTGCTCCACCGCCTCGCCCGGCTGCCCGCCGTCCGGCAGCCCTGGCTGCGCGCGATCTACGATCGGCTCGGCGACGGCCGCCGGTACTAGCGCACACCGAAGGGCACAACCCATGAGGATCAACCTGACCACCGTGTTCGTCGACGACCAGGACAAGGCGCTGCGCTTCTACACCGAGATCCTGGGCTTCGTGAAGAAGACCGAGGTCCCGCTCGGGGAGTACCGCTGGCTCACGGTGGTCTCCCCCGAACAGCCCGACGGCACCGAACTACTGCTGGAGCCCGACGCGCACCGGGCCGTCGGGCCGTACAAGACGGCCCTGGTCGAGGACGGCATCCCGGCCGCCCAGTTCGCGGTGGACAACGTGCACGCCGAGTACGACCGCCTGCACCGGCTCGGGGTGCGCTTCACCCAGGAGCCGCTGGCGACGGGCCCGGCCACCATCGCCGTCCTGGACGACACCTGCGGCAATCTCATCCAGCTCGCCCAGTACCACTGACGTCGACCCCGCCGTAGTGGTGCCGAAGCGCCATCGCCCGTCCCTCACGTTCCGTCAGAAGCGCTGAGGGCGATCGCGATCCCGGAACGTGTCAGCCGAGTTCCCCCTCCGGGTCGGTGGCCAGACGGGCGTGCAGGTGCTCGTTCGTGTAGGGGCCGTCGCCGTGGCGGTAGGAGGCTCGCAGGGTGCCCTCGTACGGGAAGCCGGCGCGGGTGGCGACGCGACAGGAGGCCTGGTTGTCGACGTCGTGGTAGAGCTCGATCCGGCGCAGGCCGGCGGTGCGCACGCCCCAGCGGGTGACGGCGGTGGTGGCGCGGGTGGCCAGGCCGCGGCCGCGGGCGGCGCGGAGCAGCCAGTAGCCGACCATGGCGACGCCGTCGGCCTGGTCGGTCCAGAGCAGGGCGACGTTGCCGCAGAGGGTGCCGTCGGCCGTGTCGGTGATGGCGAAGGAGGCCGTGCTGCCCTCGGCCCAGCGGGCGTCGGAGCGCTCGAGGTAGGCCTCGGCGCCGGCCGGGTCGGTGGCGTCCCGCAGCGGGTTCCAGCGGGCGATCTCCGGGTCGACCGCGGCCGCGATCACAGCGGCGACGGTGCCGCCGGTCAGGTCCAGGGCGCGGCCCCACGGGCGCAGCTGGACGTCGCCCAGGTCGACGACGGCGGGGCGGAAGAGGCGCTGGTCGGTCGCGGTGTCGCTGAGGGTCACCCGGCCTTCCTATCCCCTGTCCGCCCGCGCCCGCCAGCGATTTACCCGGTTCCGGACGGGCTCCCCGCGTGCGGGGATCGGGCCGTGGTCGAGCCGCTGACGGCCCGCACGGGCGACGGGGGCCGCGCGCGGCGCCCGGTCAGATCCGGGCCAGGTAGCCGTTCTCCACCAGCCACAGCACGTTCAGCCTGGCCGGGCCGCCGGGCAGCAGGGAGGCGTCGAGCTGGTACTGCAGGCCCCAGCCGGGCTGGTTGAACCAGGGCGCGATCGGGCCGGCGTGCACCTTGAACGGCTTGACCACCTTGTAGTCGTGGTAGTTGCAGCCGGCCGCCGGGACGCTGTCGAGGCTCTGCGGCGGGATGGCGCGGTTGGCGTAGGGCAGGCCCTCGGGGGCGAGGAAGGCGCCGTACTCGCTGCCGTACCGGTCGATGTTCTGGTTCGGGTAGAGCATGATGTCGAACTCGATGGGGGTGCCGTCGGGCAGGGTGGCGTAGCCGTCGGACGGCGGGTAGATCCAGCCGCCCTTGCCGCCGTTGGCGGTCGGGTCGTAGTACTTGGCCAGGAAGTCCTGGTCGCCGGCGCCGCCGGTGCGCTGGTAGCCGATGAGCTCCCGGCCGACCGGGCCGGTGCTCGGGAGGTCCTCGGGGCCGAGGCGCGAGTCGCCGTCGAAGAACGTCGCGGAGCACTGGTCGGACGGGGTGGCCGCCCTCGTGCCGGCGGCAGCGGCGGGAATGCTCACGGCGGTCAGGGCGGCGGCTGCGGCGAGGGGCGCGACAAGCAGGCGAAGGCGCACGGTGTCTCCGTCGGACGAGGATCGGTGGAAAAAGGGAGCCACGGAGGGGGCGTTCTGCTCACCCTCCGTGGCCGGTTCGACACCAGGCAAGCGGATTCACTGATCGTTCGTCAACACGACTTGGCCGCCAGCCGACCGAATTCCCCGGTTTCGGCCAAGACCGGGGCGCCGGGTCCGCTCACCCGAAGGAATGAGCGGTCCGACACCGCCTCACCGCCCCGGCACGACCCGCCCGAGCAGGTGGAGCAGCCGGTCGAGGGCGTCCCTGGAGTTGGGCTCGGTCAGGTTGACCATCAGCCGGAACGCGATCTTCAACAGCGCCGGATTGCCGAGTCCGGCCACCCCCGCCGCACCCAGCAGCTTGGGACGGCCGAGCAGGTCGGCTGCCAGCCGACCGAGCGCGAAGTAGCCCGCGTACGCGGAGTGCAGCGCCTGCGGGTAGGCGCGCAGGGCGAGTTCGCGGCCGCGGTCGGTGCGGCGGGCGTGGGCCTGGACGATGGTCTCGGCGGCGTAGCGGCCGGACTCCATCGCGTAGGCGATGCCCTCACCGGTGCCGGGGCTGACTGTGCCGCCGGCGTCGCCGATCAGCAACAGGCCGTCGGCGTAGTGGGGTTGGCGGTTGAGGCCCATCGGGAGGGCGGAGCCGCGGATGGGCTCGGTGACGGCCTCGGGGGTGTAGCCGTAGCCGGGCGGGAGGTCGGCGCACCAGCGGCGCAGCAGCTCCCGCCAGTCGACGTCGGTCTTCGAGGTGTCCAGGACGCCGAGGCCGACGTTGGCGGTGCCGTCGCCCATGCCGAACACCCAGGCGTAGCCGGGCAGGAGACGGCGCGCGGGGTCGTTGGGGTCGCGCAGGTCGAGCCAGGCCTCCAGGTAGCGGTCCTGGTGGCGCGGGGTGGTGAAGTAGGTCCGGTAGGCCACGCCCATCGCGCGGTCGGTGCGCCGGTGGCGCTTCATCGCGACGGAGAGCCGGGTGGAGTTGCCGTCGGCGGCGACCACGATCGGGGCCCGGTACTCGACGGGCCTGCGGTCCTCGCCCAGCCTGGCGGTGACGCCGGTGATCCGGCCGGTCCGCTCGTCCGTCAACGGGCCCGCCACGTTGGCGCGTTCGACCAGCCGGGCGCCGGCCGAGGCGGCCTTGCGGGCGAGCAGTTCGTCGAAGTCGGCGCGGCGCCGGACCAGTCCGTAGCCGGGGAAGGCGGACAGCTCGGGCCAGTCGAACTCCAGTGAGCGCCGCCCGGTGATCAGCCGCAGGCCCCGGTTGTGCAGCCAGCCGGCCTCCTCGGACACGTCGATGCCCATGTCGACCAGTTGCTTGACGGTGCGCGGGGTGAGGCCGTCCCCGCAGACCTTCTCGCGCGGGAAGGCGGACTTCTCCAGCAGCAGGACGTCCAGGCCGGTACGGGCGAGGTGGTAGGCCGCGGTGGAGCCGGACGGTCCGGCGCCGACCACGATGACGTCGGCGCTGTCCTCGGTCGGGCCGACCGCCTGTCGGTCCGGTCGCACCTGCTGCTCTGGGCCGGGCATCGTGCATTCCCCCTGAGTCGGATCGGCTGCGCATGACAACGGAACACACACCAGATCACCCAACGGAACGAGCGGACTGGGCGGCTCCAGACGGACGATAGAGAACCTCGGCACCGGCCCGCCGCCCCGACACGCGACCCCGGCCCGCCGACCGGCCGAAACCGGCCACCCGCGCGGCCCGTCGGTTCACCCGTCGACGCGGAACCCGCCATTGACCGGCACCTCGACCACCTGCGGCACGCACGAGTTGAACACAACCAGGTGATCGGATTGTTGTAACGGACTAATCGGATCTATCGCTCTCAGCGATGCATTTCGGCCAAACCTCCCTTGCGTCACGTTTCTCACTGCGGAACTTTTGTCCCCTCCCGCTCGTACGGCACCGGCCTCTGGTCCGGCGGCCGACCCGAGGGCTCCCTCCCACTGCGCAGGTTCGTCCCGACCTGCCGTACCCGATGGAACACGCATGCACATCCGCTCCACCGCCGCGCGCACCCTGGTGGCCGTCCCGACCGCCGCCGCCCTGATGCTGCTCGCCCCCGCCGCGCACGCCGTCGCCGGCGGCAACGGCAACGGCAACGGCGCCCCCGGCAACAACGGCACCGTGAAGATCCACGACGCCGCCACCGGCCAGGAAGACGTGCGCAACGAGCCCAAGGTCTGCACGTTCTACCTGGACTCCTTCGGCTTCGACCCGAACCAGGACGTGCTCTGGGCGATCTTCGACATGAACGACATGTCCGAGCCGGTCGTCTACGGCGACATCCCGGTCGACGACCACGGCCACGTCCGCACCGAGGACATCAACCTGCCGGACGGCCACTACAAGCTGTTCTGGAAGGCCGTCCCGCTGGTCAACGGCGAGCTGCCGGAGAACCCGGACGTCAGCAACCCCAAGCACAAGGTCTTCAAGGTCGACTGCGGCGGCAAGACCCCGGCCCCGACCGGCAAGCCCTCGCCGACCGCCACCCCGACCAAGGCCCCGTCGGCCAGCCCGACCGCCGTGCCGAGCACCACCCCCTCGCACACCGCCACGCCGACGCCGTCGCACACCCCGGCGCCGACCCACACCCCCGAGCCGACCCACTCGGCCACCCCGACCACCACCCCGGCGCCGGTCCCGCCGACCACCCCGGCCACCCAGCCGCCGGCGACGACCCCGGCGACCCCCGCGCCGACCACCCCGGCCGCCGACGTTCCGACCGACGCCCCGAGCGGCGCGCCCAGCACCGCCCCGAGCGCCGGCCCGTCGACCGCGCCGACCGCCACCGTGCCGGTGCACCCCGGGACCGGCACCAAGGTCAGCCCGGACCAGCCGCTGGTCGTGCCCGCCAAGGTCAGCGTCCCGACCCCGATCCCGGGCGCCACCTCGGACGGCAAGAAGCTGGCCACCACCGGTAGCGACGGCACCCTGCTGTACGCGGGCGCCGGCACCGCCCTGCTGGTCGCCGGCGCGGGCGCGGTGGTCTACACCCGCCGTCGCCGCACCTCCTGAGGCGTCCGAGCCTGAGGCCGCGGCCTCCGGGGGTCTGAGCCCTCCGGAGGCCGCACGCCGCGTCTGAGCCGCGGCAGCAGGGAAGCCCCTGGCCCGTACGGGGGGACGGGCCAGGGGCTTCCACTCAGGGGTACGGCGGACGGGTCCTCAGGGGTTCACCGCCAGCACCACGAATTCCGCCAGCACCCCCAGGTGCACCGCCCCCTGGAGCATGGTCGCCCGGCGCGGGATGACCGTCAGGGTGCCGAGCACGACGGTCAGCGTCAGCAGCACCATGTGCGCCGGTTCCAGGCCGAGGACGAGCGGGCCGGAGAGCCAGGCGGAGGCGATCGCGACCGCCGGGATGGTCAGGCCGATGCTGGCGAGCGCCGAACCCAGGGCCAGGTTGAGGCTGGTCTGCACCCGGTTGCGCAGGGCCGCGCGCAGCGCCGCGATGGTCTCCGGCAGCAGCACCATCATGGCGATCGCCACGCCGACCACGGCGTGCGGCAGCCCGGCGGCCTCCACCGCGGACTCGATGGTCGGCGAGACGCCCTTGGCCAGGCCCACCACCGCGACCAGCGCGACGCCCAGCAGCAACAGGCTGAGCCCGGCGGCCCGGAGGGTGGGCGAGCTCGCGTGCTCGTCGTCGTCCACCCGGATCTTGCCCTCGGCGGTGACCGGCAGGAAGTAGTCCCGGTGCCGCAGCGTCTGGGTGGTCACGTACAGCCCGTACACCACCAGCGAGGCGGTGGCCGCGTAGCTCAGCTGGGTGGTGGAGAACTGCGGGCCCGGCGCGCTGGTGGTGAAGGTCGGCAGCACCATGCTGAGCGTGGCGAGGGTCGCGACGCAGGCGAGCGCGGCGCCGGTGCCCTCGGCGTTGAAGACGGCGGTGCGATACCTGATCGCGGCCACCAGGATGGACAGGCCGAGGATCCCGTTGCAGGTGATCATCACGGCGGCGAACACGGTGTCCCGGGCCAGGGTGGAGGACTTCTCCCCGCCGTCGACCATCAGCGTCACGATCAGCGCGACCTCGATCACGGTGACCGCCACCGCGAGCACGAGCGATCCGAACGGCTCCCCGGTCCAGTGCGCGATGACCTCGGCATGGTGCACGGCGGCCAGCACGGCACCGACCAGGAAGCACGCGACCACGCCCACCACCCAGCCGGGCAGGTTCTCGTGCCAGGTCAGGGCGAGGACGACGAACGCCACCACGGGGACGACGACGGTCCATTGCGCGGTGACCGCGCGGAGCTTCGTGATCATGCGGCCGAGGATCCCAGACCACGGGCCGGTCACCCGGGCGCCCGCGCCGGGATACGTATGGATGTGGCACAACTCGTCCCGGTACGGGCCGTCACCCGCCGTAGTCGGCAAGGTACCTGAGCACCTTGTCGACATGCGGCCGGATCCGCTCCGGGACGCCCCCGGCCGCCGCCACGGTCTTGTCGCTGGTGCGGTAGGCGGCGGTGACCAGGGCGGGCAGGTCGCGGCTGAAGCCGCGTCGCTTGAGCTGCTGGTCCAGCCAGCAGACGTAGTTGCCCATCGCGGCGATCGCGTCGCCCGGGTCCAGGTAGGACTTGGGGCCGGGGTGGTTGGCGGCCTTGGACCACGCGTCGAAGACGGCGGGCGTCCACATCGCGATGCCGTACTCGCCGGTCTCCGGACGGGCCGCGTTCGGGTCGAAGCCGCTCTCGGCCTTGAGCATCGCGGCCAGCAGGACCGGCGTGACCTCCGGCTCGGGGCAGCGCCGGGCCGTCTCCTCGATCATGCCGCGGTAGGCCGTCGGGACGTCCGAGCCGGCCGGGATCGCCCCGGGCGGCGGCGCGGCCCGGTGGGCGTGCGACCCGGCGGGCTCGGGGCCGCCGGCCAGCGCGAGCACGACGCCGGCGCAGGTCAGCAGGCCGAGGCCGGCCCGGGCGGCGGCACGGTGGCGCCCGGTCGGACGGACGGTTGCACGGGCGACCAGCGCGGCGAGGTCGGTGCGGGCGCGCTGGTCCCGGTCGGCGGTCAGACAGGCGGCCACCACGGCGCGCCAGGGCGCGGGCAGCGCCTGGTCCGGCCGCAGCGGGGCCGCGCCGCGGGCGTACGCCTGGGCGGCCAGCGAGCGGGCCCGGGCGGTGGCGCCGAGGAAGGGGTGCAGCCCGCCGGTGAGCAGCTGGTGGGCGATCACCCCGAAGGCCCAGATGTCGGCGCTGGGGCGCAGCGCGACCCCGCGCGCGCCGGTGCGCTGGGACCACCACTCGGGCGGGACGTGGTCGGGCGAGCCCAGTGGCGGGGCGTACGCGTGGGTGCCCTCCAGTTCGGCGGTGAGGCCGAAGTCGGCGATCTTGGCGGTGCCGTCGGGCATCAGCAGGATGTTGGCCGGTTTGAGGTCCCCGTGGACCCAGCCGCCCCGGTGCATGTGGGTCAGTCCTGCGCAGACCTGGGCGAGGATGCGCTCGGCGCCGGGCACCGCCGTGCCGGGGCGGGCGGTGGCGAGGAGGTCCTGCAGGCTGCGGGCGGCGCGTTCCATCACCAGGGCCACGGCGCCGTCCAGGTCGGGGTGGTCGGGGTCCTCGACGGTGACCACGGCGAGGGTGCGGATCAGGTGGGGGTGGTCGGCACGGCGGCTGAACCGCAGCTCGCTGTGGGCCATCTGGGCCGCGGTGCGGCGCTGGCCGGGGCTGAACCGGGCCGGACCGAGGATCTTGACGGCGGCCGGGGTGCCGTCCGGGCCCTCGGCGGCGTAGACGCTGCCCCAGGCACCCGCGCCGAGGAAGGAGCCGGTGCGGTAGCCGGCCAGCGGGTAGCCCTCGGGGACCTCGAAGGGCGGGCGGGCCCGCGCAGGGCGCCGCTCCTCGGGCGGCTGGGGGTCGGGCCGGGCGGCGCCCGGTCGATCGGAAGGGGTCACGGCCGGGCGATCGGGCGCCGGGGCGGGAGCAGGGTCAGGTGCTCCTCCCGGACGAGGTCGAACTTCAGGGCCAGGGCGACGAGTTCCTCGCGCTTGCCGCCGGCCGGGCCCTGTTCGTACGGCTCACGCAGCCGCAGTTTGGTGCACACCAGGTAGTCGATGTGGTAGTTCACCGCCGAGCGGGTCAGCCCACGGCAGGAGGGCAGGGCGCGCAACCGGGCCAGCACCTCCGTCACGCCGGGGACGGCGGCGGTGGAGGGCGAGCGCAGCCGGGGTTCGCAGAGCGCGAGCAGGACGAGGAAGTACTTGGCGGTCGGGTCCAGGGCGAAGGGGCTGACGGTGCGCTCGCCGTCGGCGCCGCTCGGGCCGCCGTCCAGGTAGGCGTGCTGCGGGGCGAAGACCTTGAAGGTGGCGGGTGCGCCGAGGGCCGGCAGGAGTACCCGGGAGAGCTCGAAGGGGACGGGTGCGCCGAGCCGCCCGGGGGCCACCTTGACGTGCTCCCCCGCGCCCTCCAGGTTCTCCACCACATAGGTGGCGGTGGTGCTGAAGTTGGACAGCCGCCAGTAGTCCTCGGCGGCGGCCACCTCGCCGGCGCGGCGGGAGACACCCTGGTCGCTCAGCGGGACGGCGACCGGCCGACCGGGTTCGCCGCGCCCGAACACCGCCGTCTCCCCCGGGCCCATCCGCAGCAGTCCGGGCGCCGCTCCGGGCGCCATGTCCGGTCCCGGGCCGGGCAGTTGCACGATGACCGTGTCCACGCAGCCACCTCCGCTGGGGTCGGTCCGATGCTATCCGTCCGATTCGCCGCAGCGGCAAGGCGCCACTCGGACGGGTGAAGGAACACCGCCAACCCGGGCCGGCCGGCAGGGGGTTGTCCACCCATGAACTGATCATCCATCAGACCGCAGTTCGTCCGCGCACCGAACATTCGGCGAACGATTGCAGCCAGTAGTTGAACGGTCACCATGAGTGTGACGCAACGCACACGCAACATGTCCATGATTTGTGCAAGACTCATCTCAAGGAGTGAGATTCCCTTACTTTCCAAGGAGGTTCGTATCATGCGCACTCGGATCGCAGCTGTGATGATGACGGTGGCAGGGATCGCGACCCTGACGGCCGGTCCCGCCATGGCCGCCACGGCGACGTCCGAGACCGGCACCGCGGCCTGCGCCACGGTGCTCAACCGTCCCTGCATATCGCACCAGATCGACGGCGAGGGCATCGTCGGCGTCGCCCAGGTCAGCGCCGACCCGAACCAGTTGACGATGGTTCAGGTCGAGGTCCGCACCCAGCAGGCCTGGGGCAGCCCGTGGGAGCCGGTCGCCAGCGCCACCACCGTGCGACTCGGCTCGGCCCAGGCCGTCACCCCCCGCGTGACCGCCACCGCCCCGCGCATCATCTGCGCCACCGCCGGTCCGGCGCTGGACGCGAGCAAGCAGGTCACCACCTGTACCAACCCGTTCTGACCGGGGGCCGCCCCGACGCGCCACCCGTTCCGCACGGCGAGGCGGCATCCGTAGGACAGGGCACCGGGAGCCGGGGCGTTCGCGCCCCGGCTCCCTCCACACCCGCCCCAAGGGCCCCCACCAGGCACGACACCGAACAGGTCCGCACCGGCCCCGGGTGGACCTGGAGGCCCCGTTCACGGCAAACTGGTCTAGACCTCGGAGGTCTAGACCTCAGACTCGCCTCAGAACGGTGGACCCAGTATGGAAATCGTGATCGTCCCTGACGCCACCGCGGCCGGCGAACTCATCGCCGCGGCGATCACCGATCTGCTGACCGACAAGCCCGAGGCCCTGCTCGGCGTCGCGACCGGCTCGACCCCGCTGCCGATCTACCAGGCCCTCGCCGCCCGGGTCCGGGACGGCCGTCTGGACGCCTCCCGGGCGCGCGTCTGCCAGCTGGACGAGTACGTCGGCCTGCCCGCCGGCCACCCGGAGTCCTACCGATCGGTCGTGCTGCGCGAGGTCGTGGAGCCGCTCGGTCTGACCGAGGAGTCCTTCCTGGGCCCGGACGGCAACGCCGCCGACATCGCCGCGGCCGCCACCGCCTACGACCGCGCGCTGGCGGAGGCCGGCGGCGTCGACCTGCAGCTGCTCGGCATCGGCACCGACGGCCACATCGGCTTCAACGAGCCCTGCTCCTCGCTCGCCTCCCGGACCCGGATCAAGACCCTGACCCGGCAGACCCGGGTGGACAACGCCCGCTTCTTCGACAGCATCGACGAGGTCCCGCACCACGTCATCACCCAGGGCATCGGCACCATCCTGGAGGCCCGCCACCTGGTGCTGCTCGCCACCGGCGAGGCCAAGGCCGACGCCGTCGCGCTGGCCGTCGAGGGCCCGCTCGCCGCCGCCGTCCCCGCCTCGGCGCTGCAGCTGCACCCGCACGCCACCGTGGTGGTGGACGAGGCCGCCGCCTCCCGCCTCAGGCTGGCCGACTACTTCCGCGACACCTACGCGGCCAAGCCGTCCTGGCAGAAGCTCTGACCTGGAGCAGCCACAGCAGCCGGGGCGCCGATCCTCAGGGTCGGCCCGCCCCGGCCGTTCGCGTCCGCTACCGCTTGCGGAGCCAGTCGGCGAAGGCCTCCAGCGCCGGGCCCGGGTCGCTGCGGCCGACGCCGATCCGGAAGCGGTCGGTCGGGGTGGGGGTGAGCTCGGAGCGGAACATGCTCGCGGGCATCAGCAGCACGCCCGCCTGCTCGACGAGCGCCGTGCAGAAGTCCTCCACCCCGTCCGCGCCGAGGTAGCGCGGGTAGGCGACGCAGCCGCCGTCCGGGGCGCGCCAGTCGAAGAGCTCCGGGAACTCGGCGAAGAAGGCGTCGAACCGCGGCAGGTTCTCCGCGATGATGCCCCGGTTGCGGGCCAGGATCCGGTCCCGGGCGGTGATCGCGATCCGGGCCAGCACCTCGCTGGGCGCCGAGTTGCAGATGGTGGTGTAGTGCTTGGCCCGCTCCAGCCGGGTGCGCAGCTCGCGGTCCCGGCAGGCGATCCAGCCGATCCGCAACCCGGGCAGGCCGAGCGACTTGGAGGTGACGTTGAGCGAGAGCGCCGTCGCCGACAGGTCGGCGGCCTGCGGCAGGATGCGGGCCGGGTCGCGCTCCAGCCCGCGGTAGACCTCGTCCGAGAACAGCCGGATGCCGCGCTCCTCGCACAGGTCGACGAGGCGGGTGAAGTCGGCGGCGTCGATCAGCGTGCCGGTCGGGTTGTTGGGGAAGTTGACCGAGAGCAGCTTGGTGTTGGGGCGCAGCGCCGCCTCGACCGCGTCCAGGTCGAGCGCCCAGTCCTGCCGCTCGTCCAGCGCGACGCCGGTGACCTCGCAGAGCGAGAGCGGGATCGTCTCGGCGGACTGGTAGTTGGGGGTCAGCACCACGGCGTGGTCGCCCGGTTCGAGCAGCACCTGCATGGCGAGGTTGATCCCCTCCTGGGCGCCGCCGAAGCAGATCACGTCGTCCGCCTCGACCCGCTCGTACATCCCGGCGATGGCCCGGCGCAGGCCCGGGTCGCCGTAGGTCTCGGTGTAGCCGAGCGCGAGGGTGTCCCAGGCCTCGCGGTCCCCGGGGCCGGCCAGGGCAAGCAGCTCGGCCATCGTCATGGTCTGGGCGTCGGAGGCGGTGAGGTGGTGGCGGGCGGTGAACTCCCAGCGCGAGAAGTAGGTTTCGAGCCGGAAGTCGGGCAGTCTGGTCATCGGTCTCAGTCCTTCTCGGGGCTGGGGGCAGCGGGGCCTGCCGGGTGCTTGAGCTCGGCGAGCAGGGCGTAGGCGGTGGAGCGGGAGATCCGCAGGGCGGTGGCGACGGCGGGGACGGCGCGGCGGACGGCGAAGACCCCGGCCTCGTCCAGCTCGCGCAGCACGGTGAGCCGGTCCTCGCGGGTGAAGCGTTCCAGCGGGCGGCCCTGGGCGCGGACGTGGCCGCCGATCACGTCGTTCATCCGCTCGGTCCAGTCGCGTTCGAACAGCGGCTCGGGGCGGGGCGCGGTGGGCGCGGCGAAGTTCGCCAGCAGGGCGGCGGCCTGTTCCAGCGGGCCGCGGTCGAGGTTGACGCAGAGCACCGCGGAGGGGTGTCCGGCCTGGTCGCGCAGGACGGCGCTGACCGAGGAGAGCCGCCGGCCGTCCGGCAGCAGCTTCTCGTAGGGGCCGTAGACATCGGGTGCGGACGGGCCCAGCTGGTCCAGTTCGCCGAGCAGGGAGGGGTCGCCGGGGGCGCGGGTGGTCATCGGGTTCCAGATGGCGAGCACCCGGTCGGTGGCGGTGTCGTGCAGCACCACCTCGGCGTAGGGGCCGAGCAGCAGGGCCACCGCGCGGCAGACCGGTGACCAGGTCCGGACGCGCGGGTCGGGGTCTTCAGCAGGCATGAATGGACTGTACGTCCGGACCGGACACTTCGTCCAGGGCTGCTTGCGGAAGAGGCCCCGCCCACGGGTGCGGGCAGGGCCTCCGGGGAGCGGGTGTCGCTCAGCGGCAGGTGATCAGCAGTCCGAGCACGGCGGTGCAGCTGCGGGTGTCCTTGCTGGTGGCGGGCGACGGGTCGGCGGGGGCGCCGGCGGTGCGGGCCACCGTGACGTCCCAGCTGCTGACCAGGTTCAGCAGGCCGACGCCGAGGGAGAAGTGCCGGGTGGTGCTGGCGCCCTTGGCGAGCGGGGCGCTCAGGGTGCACGTGAGCTTGCCGGCGGCGACGGTGCAGTCGCCGGAGCTCGCGGCCAGGCCGGCGGGCAGGTCGGCCGAGACGGTGGCCGAGGCCACCGGGTCGGGGCCCTGGCCGGTGAGGGTGACGGTGTAGTCGACCCGGCTGGCGAACAGGTCGGTGACCGGGGTCGCGGTGAGCGCGACGCCCAGGTGGGCGCTGGGCGCGGTGTAGGTGAAGCGGTCGGCGGCGACGGCGGCGCTGGTGCCGCCGGGCGTGGTGACCTGGACGTCCACCGGGCCGGTCACCGTGGTGGCCGGGGCCGTCGCGGTGCAACTGGTGCTGGTGCAGCTGAAGGAGGTGGCCGCGCCGGCCGCGCCGAAGGTGACGGCGGTGGCGCCGTTGAGGTCGGTCCCGGTGACGGTCACCGTGGTGCCGCCCACCCCGGAGCCGCCGCTCGGGCTGATCCCGGTCACCACGGGCACCGGCAGCGGGAAGTTCAGCAGGTCGACGGCGTTGCCGGTGAAGTCGGCGAGGTAGCCGCGCCGCCCGTCGGCGCTCAGTGCCAGGGTGTACGGGCTGGCGCCGACCGGCACGGTCGCGGTGACCGTCCGGCTCGCGGTGTCGACCACGCTCAGGGTGTTGTCGTTGTAGTTGGAGACGTACGCGGCGGAGCCGTCCGGGGCGAGGGCGACGGCGTACGGGCCGTTGCCGACCGCGACGGTGCCGAGCAGCGTGTTGGCGCCGGTGTCGATCACCGCGGCGGTGCTGTCGTCCCCGTCGGCGACCCACAGTCGGCTGCCGTCCGGGCTGAGCGCCAGGCCGAAGGCGCTGCGGCCGACGGCCACGGTGGCGCTCACCGTGCCGCTCGCGGTGTCGACCACGTTCACCGCCTTGCCGCCGGAGGCCGCGACGTACAGCCGCTTTCCGTCCGGCGAGACGGCCAGCCCGTGCGGCTCGGCGCCGACCGGGACGGTGGCCGTGACGGTGCTGGACGAAGTGTCCAGCACGCTCACGGTGCCGGCCCCGGCGTTGCTGACGTAGGCGCGCGTGCCGTCCGGCGACAGCGCCAGGCCCCAGGGCTGGGCGCCGACCGGGACGGTGGCGGTGACGGTGTTGCTCGCGGTGTCCACCACGCTGACCGCGTTGTCCAGGTGATGGGTCAGGTAGGCCCGGTGCCCGTCGGGCGAGAGGACGACCGCGTACGAGCCGGTGCCGGCGGTGAAGCTGCCGGTCACGGCCTTGCTCGTGGTGTCCAGCACGCTCACCGTGCCGCTGCTCTGGCTGGTCACGTACGCCCGGGTGCCGTCCGGCGTGAGCGCCACCCCGGCCGGGTAGGGCGCCACCGGCACGTGGGCGGCCACGGTCGGCGGTGGTGCGGCCGCCTCGGCGGTCACGGGCTGGGACAGCAGTGCGGCCGTGGCTGCGGATATCGCCACCAGCGCCGTCCAGGTGCGCCGGGGTGCGCGACGTGCTCTCACGGAATCCCTCCAGGGGGACGGTTCGAGGGGGTGCGGTGAATGACGTGGCTCCGGAGCCGCAGGAAGCGTAGAAGGCCTGCTGATGGCACGTCAGGAGCTGATCGGTAATGTCGCCAACTGTTCAGATTCGACTGGATGTGGTTTCGGCGGCCGCACCGGGCCGCGGGGCGCACGCCGCGCCACCGCCCCCACCTGGGACACGTGACCAGGGTCTCGGTCGGAAGCGTGCAGGAAATTGGAGTTGGAGAGTCGCATTCGATAACGTTTCGAACGTGAGGCTGACCAAGAGCACCGACATCGCCCTGCGCATCGCCATGCGGCTCGCCGTACTCGGCGAGGGCGAGAACCCGACCACCCGGGAGGTGGCCGAGTCGGTCGGCGTGCCGTACACCCACGCGGCGAAGGTGGTCAGCAGGCTGCAGCACCTCGGGGTGGTGGAGGCCCGGCGCGGACGCGGCGGCGGGTTGATGATCACCTTCGCCGGGCGGACCGGTTCGCTCGGTCTGCTGCTGCGCGAGCTGGAGGGCGTCGGGGACGTGGTCGGCTGCGAGGACGACCCGCCGTGTCCGCTGCGGGCCGCGTGCCGGCTGCGCGGGGCGCTGCGAGGCGCCCAGGAGGCCTTCTTCGCCGCGCTCGACCAGCTCAGCATCGACGACCTGGTGGCCTCGCCCACCGGGCCGGTGCTGCTCAGCCTCACCACGAGGCCCGCCGACTGATCCCACCCCTCCGGGACCAGTCGACACCCACGGCCTTTAATGCGAATCCCAGATACCAGTTAGGAGCTCCTCTGATGCTGTCCGCGAAGTCCGCCGAGGTCGTCGAGGCCACCCTGCCCGTCGTGGGCGCCGCGATCGGTGACATCACCCCGCGCTTCTACGACCGGCTGTTCGCCGCGCACCCGGAGCTGCTGCGCGACCTGTTCAACCGGGGCAACCAGGCCAACGGCACCCAGCGCGAGGCCCTGGCGGGCTCGATAGCCGCCTTCGCCTCCGCCCTGATCGCCAACCCCGACCAGCGGCCGGACGCGATGCTCGCGCGGATCGCGCACAAGCACGTCTCGGTCGGCATCGACAACGAGCAGTACAAGGTCGTCCACGAGCACCTGTTCGCCGCGATCGTCGAGGTGCTCGGCGCGGCCGTCACCCCCGAGGTCGCCGCCGCCTGGGACGAGGTCTACTGGCTGATGGCCAACGCGCTGATGGCGGTCGAGGACCGGCTGCGCGACGAGGCCGCCGCCGGCGGCGACCCGGCCGACCTGTGGCGGCCCTACACCGTGGTCACCCGGTACCAGGAGACCTCGACCGTCACCAGCTACCTGGTCCGCCCCGCCGACGGCCGCCCCGTCCCGGCCTCCCGCCCCGGCCAGTACGTCTCGGTCCGCACCGAACTGCCCGACGGCGCCCACCAGATCCGCCAGTACAGCCTGTCCGGCGGCGCCGACGGCGCGCTGCGCTTCAGCGTCAAGCGCGAGGACGGCGGCGAGGTCTCCGGCCACCTGCACGACCACCTGAGGACCGGCGACACCGTCGAGCTGGCGCCCCCGATGGGCGACATCTTCCTGGCCGACGGCGACGGCCCGGTCCTGCTCGCCTCCGCCGGCATCGGCAACACCCCGATGACCGCGATGCTCGACCACCTCGCCGCGACCGGCTCCAGCCGGCAGGTCATCTCGGTG
Organism: Kitasatospora sp. NPDC058190; assembly: GCF_042883685.1. Lineage (NCBI taxonomy): Bacteria > Bacillati > Actinomycetota > Actinomycetes > Kitasatosporales > Streptomycetaceae > Kitasatospora > Kitasatospora sp. NPDC058190. The sequence continues at coordinate 39,710 of NZ_JBHVVI010000052.1, read as the reverse complement.
CACGGCGACCACGACCAGCTCAGCCACGCCTTCCGCGCCGACCTGGAGCAACTGACCGCCAAGCTGCCGGGCGCCACCGCCCACGTCTTCTACGAGCGGCCGCTCGGCGAGTGGCCGGCCGAGCGCACCGGGCTGGTCGACCTCGCCACCGTCGAGATCCCGGCCGGCACCACCGCCTACCTGTGCGGCCCGCTGCCCTTCCTGCGCGCCGTCCGCGGCCAGCTGCTCGCGGCGGGCGTCGCGGCGGCGGACATCCACTACGAGGTGTTCGGACCGGACCTCTGGCTCGGTGCCTGAGATCCTCCGTCAGATCCTTCGTCAGCGCCGGTCCGCCCGCTACGATCACGGGCGGACCGGTGCCGCTTCGACCGAAGGAGTCCGGGTTGCGGGTCGCGCTGTTCGCCACCTGCGTCAACGACGCGCTGTTCCCCGCCACGGCGGTCGCCACCGTCCGGCTGCTGGAGCGGCTCGGGGTGACGGTGGACTTCCCCGCCGGGCAGACCTGCTGCGGGCAGCCGCAGTACAACACCGGCTACCGCCGGGCCTGCGAACCGCTGGTGCGACGCACGGCCCGGGCGTTCGCCGGGTACGACCACGTGGTGACGCCCTCGGGCTCCTGCGTGGCGATGGTCCGGGACAACTACCCGCGGATCGGCGCCCGAGCCGCCGCCGAGGGCCGGGGCAGCGAACTCACGGACGCCGCCGTCGACCTGGCACCCCGGGTGGTCGAGCTCACCGAGTTCCTCACCGACGTGCTGGGCGTCGAGGACGTCGGCGCCCACTTCCCGTACACCGTCACCTACCACCCCTCCTGCCACGGCCTGCGGATGCTCGGCCTGGCCGAGCGGCCGCTGCGACTGCTGCGCGCCGTCAAGGGCCTGGAACTGGTGGAGCTGCCCGGCGCGGAGGAGTGCTGCGGCTTCGGCGGGACCTTCGCGGTGAAGAACGCGGCGGTGTCGGCGGCGATGGCCGAGGACAAACTCGCCAACGCCCTCGGCACCGGCGCCCAGGTGCTCTGCGGCGCCGACAACTCCTGCCTGCTGCACCTCGGCGGCACCCTGCGCCGCCGGGGCGAGCCGCTGCGGCCGCTGCACCTCGCGGAGATCCTGGCCAGCACCGAGGAGCACCCCTGGAGGCCTTCGTGAGCAGCACTTTCGTGGGCATGCCCGCCTTCCCACAGGCCGCCGCCCGGGCGGTACGGGACGGGCAACTGCGCGCCAACCTGCGGCGCGCCACCCACACCATCCGCGACAAGCGCGCCCGGGCCGTCGCCGAACTCGACGACTGGGGCGAGCTGCGCGCCGCCGGGAAGGCGATCAAGGACCACACGCTGCGCCATCTCGACCGCTACCTGGTGCAGTTGGAGGAGTCCGTCACGGCGGCGGGCGGCACCGTGCACTGGGCGGCGGACGCCGAGGAGGCCAACCGGATCGTCGCCGCGCTGGTCCGGGCCACCGGAGAGACCCATGTGGTCAAGGTCAAGTCGATGGCCACCCAGGAGATCGGGCTCAACGAGGCGCTGGCCGCCGAGGGGATCACCGCCTACGAGACCGATCTCGCCGAGCTGATCGTGCAGTTGGGAGAGGACCGGCCCTCGCACATCCTGGTCCCGGCGATCCACCGCAACCGGGCCGAGATCCGGGAGATCTTCGCCGAGCGGATGGCCGCCTGGGGACGCCCCGCGCCCGAGGGGCTGACCGACCGCCCCGCCGAACTCGCCGAGGCCGCCCGGCTGCACCTGCGGGAGAAGTTCCTGCGGGCCCGAGTGGCGATCTCCGGCGCCAACTTCATGGTCGCCGAGACCGGCACCCTGGTGGTGGTCGAGTCCGAGGGCAACGGCCGGATGTGCCTCACCCTCCCCCGCACCCTGATCTCCGTGGTCGGCATCGAGAAGGTCGTGCCGAGCTGGCGGGACCTGGAGGTCTTCCTCCAACTGCTCCCCCGCTCCTCCACCGCCGAGCGGATGAACCCGTACACCTCGCTCTGGACCGGGACGACCGAGGGCGACGGACCCTCCGATTTCCACCTGGTGCTGCTGGACAACGGACGCACCGCCGCGCTGGCCGACCAGGTCGGCCGCCAGGCGCTGCGCTGCATCCGCTGCTCGGCCTGCCTCAACGTCTGCCCGGTGTACGAGCGGGCCGGCGGGCACGCCTACGGCTCGGTCTACCCGGGCCCGATCGGCGCCATTCTGACGCCCCAACTGCGCGGCACCACCAGCCCGCTGGACGCCTCGCTGCCGTACGCCTCCTCGCTCTGCGGGGCCTGCTACGAGGTGTGTCCGGTGGCGATCGACATCCCCGAGGTGCTGGTGCACCTGCGCGAGCGGGTCGCCGAACAGGGCGGGCACCCGCTGGAGCGGGCGGCGATGGCGGCCGCCGGGTACGTGCTGGACCACCCGGCGGCGCTGGCGGCCGCCGAACGGCTGGCCGGGCGCACCCGGGCGCTGCACCCGCGCCGGCTGCCCGGACCGGGGCGGGCCTGGACCGACACCCGGGACCTGCCCCAGGTGCCGGCCGAACCGTTCCGCGACTGGTGGAGGAGGAACCGGGCGTGAACTCGAGGGAGTTGATCCTCGGCCGGATCCGGGCCGCACTCGGGGACGCCGCCGAGGTGGCCGAGCAGCCGCTGCCGCGCGGGTACCGGAGCGCGCACGTGGCGACGGACGATCCGGCGGCGCTGGTCGACCTGCTGCACCGTAACCTGGCCGACTACCGGGCGCTGGTGCACCGCTGCTCCGCCGCCGAACTTCCCGGCCTTGTCGCCGAGTTGCTCGCCGAGCGCGGCAGCCGCACGGTCGCCGTACCGGACGGCCTGCCGGCCTCGTGGCTCTCCGCGGCCGGTGACGTCGAGCTGCTGCCGGACGGCGGCGGCCTCACCGCCGCCCGGCTGGACGCCGTGGACAGCGTGGTCACCGGCTGCGCGCTGGCGATCGCCGAGACCGGGACGATCGTGCTGGACGCCGGACCCGGTCAGGGCCGGCGGCTGCTCTCGCTCGTCCCGGATCACCACATCTGCGTGGTCCGGGTGCCCGAGCAGGTCGTCGCCTCGGTGCCGCTCGCGCTGCCCCGGCTCGACCCGGCACGCCCGCAGACCTGGATCTCCGGGCCCTCGGCGACCAGCGACATCGAGCTGGACCGGGTCGAGGGGGTGCACGGGCCGCGCACCCTGGAGGTGCTGCTCACAGCGCCGGACGTCACCGGGGCCTGAGCTCCAGGGTGCAGCACTTCGCCCCGCCGCCGCCCTTGAGCAGCTCCGAGACGTCCACCGGGATCGGCTCGTAGCCGTGCTCGGTGAGCCGGCCCGCCAGGTTCTTGGCGGCCTCCGGCAGCAGCACCCGGCGGCCGTCCGACACCGCGTTCAGCCCGAACACCTCGGCGTCGGCCCGGTCGGCGAGGATCGCGTCCGGGTAGAGCGAGCGCAGTACCGAGCGGCTGCGGGCGTCGAAGGCCTCCGGGTAGTACATGACGTGGTCGTCGGCGAGGACGGCCAGCGCGGTGTCCAGGTGGTAGAAACGCGGGTCGACCAGGGTGAGGCTGACCACCGGCACGCCGAACAGCTCCTCCGCCTCGGCGTGCGCGGCCCGCGAGGTGCGGAAGCCCGTCCCGGCGAGCACCCGGCGGCCGACCACCAGGTGGTCGCCCTCGCCCTCGTTGACGTGCTCGGCGCGCCACACCGCGCGGTAGCCGCGCGAGCGGAACCAGGCCTGGTAGGCCCCGGACTCGGCGGCCCGCTCCGGGTAGCGGAAGGTCGCCACCAGGGCCCGGCCGTCCAGCACGGTCGCGCCGTTCGCGGCGTACACCATGTCGGGCAGCCCGGGCACCGGGTCGATCAGCTCGACGGTGTGGCCGAGGCGGCGGTACGTCCGGTAGAGCCGCTCCCACTGGCGGACGGCCAGCGCGGTGTCGGTGGGTTGCGTCGGGTCCATCCACGGATTGATCGCGTAGTCCACCGTGAAGTACGTCGGCCGGCACATCAGGTAGCGGCGCGGCCGCGCCGTGCGTGCCGGGGTCTGCGTGGGCATGGCTCAACCGTCCTCGGATCTCGGGAAGTCGGGGGTACACCTCGTTCCAGAGGCGGCTGCCCCGCCGCTCCCGTTCGCACACCCGCGCGGGCGCCCCCGCCGGGCGCAACCCCCCGCGCACACGGCGCGAGCCCCGGCGCACGGGCCCTGGTGTCCGGCGGCTACCAGCGCACCGCGGCGAAGTCCACCGGCGCGGTGCGCAGCGCCCGGGCCCGCACGGCGAGGGCGCGCAGGCGGCGGTCGGCCTCCTCGGCGGGCATCCGGCGCTTGTCGCCGTGGCCGGGCAGCAGCCACTCGAAGCGCAGCGCGCCCAGGCTGCGGTCCAGCGAGGCGGACTGCTCCTCGATCGAGTACCAGGTCACCGCCTCCTGCACCTCGATGTCCTGGTGGGTGCGGGACCAGTACAGGCTGTCGCCGCTGAAGCAGTAGCGCTCGTCGGCGACGTACAGCACGCTGCCGAGGGTGTGGCCGGGGAAGGGGTGGGCGACCAGGCCCGGGGAGATCTCCACCGGCTCGATGCCGCGCAGCACCCGGTCGGCGTCGGGCGCGGACTCGAGGTCGCCCTCGTGGATCCAGAGCCGGGCGCCCAGCCGGTCGGCGTACGCACGTCCGTGCACGGCGTGGTCGCGGTGGGTGAGCAGGATGTCGGTGACCGGGCCGAGCGCCTCGTAGCGGGCGGCGAGGCCCTCGCTGAAACGGGGCGTGTCGATCATCACCCAACCACCCGGGCGACGGCAGAGGTAGGAGTTGGCGCCCGCGTTGCGCCGGGAGTTGTGGCCGAGCAGCAGCACCCCGTCGTCCAGGGTGAGCGGGAACGGGTCGGTGGCCGGGTCGAGCCGGCCGTTGCCCTGCCGGATCGAGCGGGTCGGGCAGGCGTGGGCGGCGGCGAGCAGCTGCCGCCGCTCGGCCTCGTCACGCGGCTGGCGGATCAGTTCGGACCTGCGGTCGCGCTCGATGATCAGGTCGGGCGCGAGCTGCCGGGCGACGTCGCAGTTGGTGCAGCGGTCGTCGATGGTCCAGCTCTGGCCGGCGATCGGGTTCTGGTCGGCGGTCGGGTCTTCGTCGGCGGTCGGGTTCTCGGAGCGATTCACGGCAGGCTTCCCCCTGGAAGGACGGCGGCCGGGTCGGCCGCACACCTCGAGCATCGTCCGTTCGCCCCCAAAACGGAAAGGAGGCAAGGATCTTGTGGTTTTCAGACTGCGCCGCTCTGCGGGGGCGCGGGTGGGTCCTGAGGCTACGTGGCCCATCTCACGTGCCCACACGGTCACCTACGGTGGCGTAGGTCACTTGATTCGGTGAACTATCTCTTTCATGCCGAACCTCCAGGAGACCCTTGACCTCAGTTCGTATGTCGCCCTCGGGGACAGCTTCACCGAGGGCCTGAACGACCCCGGTGCGGGCGACGCCTTCACCGGCTGGGCGGACCGCCTGGCCGGGATGCTCGCCGACGGGCGACCGCCGGGCGGGTTCCGCTACGCGAACCTGGCGGTGCGCGGGCGACTGCTGGACCAGATCGCGGCCGAGCAGGTGCCGCAGGTCCGCCGGCTCCGGCCCGACCTGGTCACCTTCTGCGCAGGCGGCAACGACATCCTGCGGCCCGGCAGCGACCCGGACGAGGTGGCCGAGCGCTTCGAGGCCGCCGTCGCCCAACTCGCCGAATCCGCCGGGACGGTGCTGATCTGCACCGGCTTCGACACCAAGGACGTGCCGCTGCTCAAGCACCTGCGCGGCAAGATCGCCACCTACAACGGGCACATGCGGGCGGTCGCCGACCGCTACGGCTGCAAGGTGGCCGACCTGTGGTCCCTGCGCGCCGTGCAGGACCGCCGCGCCTGGAGCGAGGACCGGTTGCACCTCTCCCCCGAGGGCCACCAGCGGGTCGCCCTGCTGGCCGCCCGCTCGCTGGGCCTGGCCACCGCGCAGGACCCGGAGGACCCGTGGCCGGCCGCACCGGTCCTGTCCCCGGCCGACCAGCGGCGGGCGGACATCCAGTGGGCCCGCGAGTACCTGCTCCCGTGGGTCGGACGCCGACTGCGCGGCGAGTCCTCGGGCGACCACGTCGAGCCCAAGCGGCCGGAGCTGCTGCCGCTCTGACGGTCCGTCAATTCCTGACACCGGGTGCTGTGGCGTGACCGGCCCGCAGCACCCGGTGCAGCAGGGCGGCGCCGGCCGCGCCGACCAGGTACCAGGCGAGGTCCGGCGGATTGAACGTCGACCCGAGCACCAGGTGGACCAGCGCACTGCGCCGGGCCCAGGCGTCCGGCAGCCCGGTGGCCTGGAACAGCTCCACCGCCCAGCTCACCGCTGACGCCAGTGCCGCCGCCCGCACCGGGCGCACGCTCGGCGCGACCAGCACCACCAGGACGTACACCAGCACCGTGTAGAGCGCGTCACCGGCGTACTTGGCGATGTCGCCGTCCAGTGCGGCGCGCACGCCCAGGCCCGCGGCCACTGTCAGCGCGGCGGCCGCCGCGGCCGGAACGCGTCGGGCCAGCCCCCTCCGAAGATCATCCACCTGCCCCACGCTACGCCCCGGGGCCCTCCGGCCGCCGCGCCCCCGTTCCGGAAGCACCGTTCAGCAGCCGCCGTTCAACAACCACCGTTCAGGAAGCGCCAATCAGGAACCATCGTTCAGGAACCACCGCGCCGCGCCGGACGTCACTCCCCCCGATGGGATGATCCGTGCAGGTCACGGGCACGATTCGAACGGAACGTACGGGCGGGGAGCAGTGACAGACGGCGAAGACACCAAGGCGCGACGGCAGTTCACGGTGGACGGGTTCGCGGCCGGGCCGGACGGCCGGGCCCAGCGGGCACGGGAGCGCGGGAAGGCACTGCGGCAACGGGTCCCCCGGGAGCGGCATGCGGAGTTCGCGGCCGCCACCGACCGGCCGACCGCCGTGGCCGCGCTGGAGGCGTCCAACGCGGGCCGGATCCCGGGGCTGGTGCCGATCAGAGTGGGCCGGATGGCCGCCACGCCGTTCGCGTTCCTGCGCGGGTCGGCCGGGCTGATGGCCGCCGACCTCGCGGGCGCCCCCGTGACCGGGGTGGACGCGCAGCTGTGCGGGGACGCCCACGCGGCGAACTTCGGGCTGTACGGCGACGCACGCGGCCGACTCGTGATGGACATCAACGACTTCGACGAGACCGTGCCCGGCCCCTGGGAGTGGGACCTCAAGCGCCTCGCGACCAGCCTGGTGCTGGCCGGCCGGGAGACCGGGGCGAGCGAGACCACCGCCCGGGCGGCCGCCCAGCACGCGGCGGGCTCCTACCGCCGGACCATGCGCACGCTCGCCAAACTGCCCGCGCTGGACGCCTGGAACGCCGTGGCGGACGAGCAGTTGGTGTCCTTCGCCGAGGCGCACGACCTCGCCGACGTGCTGCAGAAGGTCGGCGCGAAGGCGCTCGGCAACACCAGCGCCCGGTTCGCCGCCCGCAGCACCACCCGTACGGCGGACGGCGGTTGGCGGTTCACCGCCGCGCCCCCGGTGCTCACCGAGGTGACCGACGCGACCGCCCGCGCGGTGGCCGAGGCGCTCGGCCCGTACGTGGCGACGGTGGCCCCCGAGGTGCGCACCCTGTTGTCCCGCCACCGGGTACAGGATGTGGCGTTCCGGGTGGTGGGCACCGGCAGCGTCGGCACCCGCTCGTACGTGGTCCTGCTCACCGACCACCGGGACCAGCCGCTGGTGCTGCAGGTGAAGGAGGCCAGGCCGTCCGCGCTGCTGCCGTACCTGCGACGCGAACAGCCGCAGGAGCACGAGGGCAAGCGGGTCGTGCTCGGCCAGAAGCACATGCAAGTGGTCAGCGACACCCTGCTCGGCTGGACGACCGTCGACGGACTTCCGTACCAGGTCCGGCAGTTCCGCAACCGCAAGGGCAGCGTCGACCCGGCCGCGCTGCTGCCGGCCCAACTGGACGACTACGCGCGGATCACCGGCGCGCTGCTCGCCCGGGCGCACGCCCACACCGCCGACCCGGGCCTGCTGGCCGGGTACTGCGGCAAGAGCGAGGCGCTGGACGAGGCGGTCGCCGCCTTCGCCGTCGCGTACGCGGACCGCACCGAGGCGGACCACGCCGAGCTGGTCACGGCGATACACAGCGGACGGCTGCCCGCCGAGCAGGGCGTCTGACTCAGGTGGCGAGGAACGGCGCGACGGCGGCGACGAACTCGCCCGGCCGGGCACTGTGCACCAGGTGCCCGGCCTCGATCGTGACCAGCCGGCAGTCCGGGATCAGCCGGGCGAGTTCGGCGATCCGCTCCTGCGGGACGTGGCTGTCCCCCGCGCCCGCGACCGCCAGGGTGCGGGCGGTGATCCGGGTCAGCCCCTCCCGCCAGGCCGGGTCGGGGGTGTCGAACTGTGCCTTGACGGCCCGGACCATCGCCCAGTCGAAGTGCGCCGGCTCCTCCGTTCCTTCGGCCGGCCCGCTGGCCGGGCGCGGGTGGAGCGCGGGGATCTCCTCCAGGACCAGCCGGTCGATCCGCTCGGGCACCGCCTGGGCGACCAGGTAGGCGACCGCGCCGCCCATCGAGTGGCCGACCAGGTCGATCCGGCCCAGGCCGAGCGCGTCGAGGAAGGCCAGGACGTCGTCGCGCATCGCCTCCAGGCTGTACCCGGCGGTGCGCCCGCTGTCGCCGTGGCCGCGCAGGTCGGGCGCGTAGACGTGGTGGCCGGGGGCGAGGTCGGGCAGCACGACGTCCCAGTCCGCGGCGCGCTCGCCGAGGGCGTGCAGCAGCACCAGCGGCGGGCCGTCGGGCCGTCCGCTCTCGCGGTAGGCGAGCACGACCTCGGGGAGTTCAACCGTCCGTACCTTCGACATGTCCTCCACCGTACGTGCCGACGGAGCCTCACCGGACGGGTGTTCGCCCTCGGCTCATCGCGACCGGTTCCTGCTCACGCTGCTCCCGCCCGCTCGCCCGGCCGGCGAACACCGAGGCCAGCACGGCGAGTCCGGCAACCGCGGCGCAGACCACGCTGGCGGCCAGGTAGGCGGAGCGGTGGCCGCCGCCCCCGGCGGTCGCCCGCAGGTAGACGCCGGACAGCGCCGAGACCGCGACGGCGGCGGCGATCCGCTGGGTCATCTGCAGGATCGCCCCGCTCACCCCGGCCGCCTCGGCGGGCGCGTGGCGCAGCACGAACGCCTGGTTGGTGGAGCCCATCAGGCCGACCGAGGCTCCGCTGAGGAGCTGCAGCATCGCCAGCAGCCAGGGCAGTACGGCGGCCGGGGCCCAGTGGGCGACCAGTCCGCTGCCCAGCATGGCCAGGGCGGAGCCGATCATGCCGATGGTGATGGTGCGTCGGCCGAAGCGCTGCACCACCCGCCAGGCGAGCGCGGAGGCGGTGGCCATGGCCAGCGCGGAGGGCAGCGCCACCAGGGCGGCGCCCAGCGGGGACAGGCCCAGGCCGTCCTGGAGGAACATGGTGAGGACGAGCGAGGCGGCCAGCGAGGAGCCGAACTGGGCCATCGCGGTGGCCGTGCCGAGCGCGTACGGCGCGGAGCGGGTGAGCGCCGGGTGGATCAGCGGGTGCCCGCCGCGTCCGGCGTAGCGGCGCTGCCACCAGGCGAGCGTGCCGAGCAGCAGCAGGGCGGCGGCCGTGAAGCCGAGCCAGCCGGTCCAGCCGGGCGGCTGGACGAAGGGCACCATCAGGGCGAGGGTGAGCGCGCCGACCAGCAGCAGGCCGACCAGGTCGAGATCGGCGTGCCGGGCGGCCGGGCGGGGCCTGGGCAGGTGGCGCGCGGCCAGGGCGACGGTGGCCACGCCGAACGGGACGTTCAGCAGGAAGGTCAGCCGCCAGCCGAGTTCGGGGCCGGCCGCGGCCAGCACCATGCCGCCGATCGGCGGGCCGAGGGCGAAGGCGAGGCTGCCGGTGACGGCGTACATGCCGAGGGCCCGGGCCCGCAGCTGGCCGTCGAAGACGTCCTGGAGGGTGCCGATCATCTGGGAGTTGACCAGCCCGGCGCCCGCCCCCTGGAGCAGCCGGGCGGCGATCAGCACCCCGGGGTCGGTGGCGGTCGCGGAGACCAGGCTGACCAGGGTGAACAGGGCGAGTCCGGTGACGAAGAACCACTTGCGGCCCTTGACGTCGCCGAGCCGGCCGCCGGGGATCAGCGCGAGGCCGAAGGCGAGCGAGTACCCGGCGACGATCCACTGCAGGTGGGCGGGCTGGGCGTGCAGGGCCTCGCGCAGGGCGGGGATGGAGGTGTTCAGGACGGACTGGTCGAGCAGCGTGGTGAACCCGCCCGCGACGCAGACCAGCAGGACGCGGCGCCCGGCGGCGTCGAAGCGCTCCCTGGGCGGCTTGGCTGCCGTGCCCTCACCTATCGGGCCGTCGGCTGTCGGGCCCTCGCCCGTCGGCCCGGTGGCGGCGGCGCTCACGGTTCGACCACCACGAGCGCGTAGCGGGCCTCGCCCGGGCCGAGGCTGCGGAAGCGGCTGGTGCCGGAGCCGTAGCGCAGGCAGTCGCCGGGGCCGAGCAGCTGTGCCTCGCCGTCCAGGGTCAGTTCCAACCGCCCCTCGAACACCCAGAGATGGTGCTCCAGCCCGGGCAGACAGGGGCGGTCGTAGGCGATGTCGGCGCCGGCCGGCAGCCGGCCCTCGATGATCTCCCCGCGCAGCGAGCCGTGCGGCGGTGAGACCGAGCGGCGGACGAAGCCCGTCGCCTCGTCGCGCCAGACCTGCTGCTCCCCGGCGCGCACCAGCCGGGCCGGTTCGGACTCCACTTCGGCGAGCAGCCGGGACATCGTCCGCCCGTACACGGCGCAGAGCCGCCCCAGCAGCGCGGCGGTCGGGCTGACCTCGGCCCGCTCCACCCGGGACAGCGTGGACCGGCTGACGTCCGCCTGCCGCGCCAACTCCTCCAGCGTCCAACCGCGTTCGACCCGCAGCTCGGCGAGCCGTTGTGCCAGCCGCTCGTCGGCGGCCGTATCGATTCCCATATTCGCGATGCTATCCCGGATATGAGATCACCTTCTCCGGCTTTTCGAGGGCCTGGTGAAGGCCTGACGGCAGCTCGCCTCCTCCCCCTCGGCCCCGGCGAGCCGGTGATCATATGATGTCCGCCGACAAAGTGGCCGGTCAGCGGCCCATCGGGCAAGGGGGACCACGATCGTGTTCGGCATCATCAGACCGTGCAGGCACCGACTGTCCGAACGGCTCCAGACCTCCTGGATGGCGCACCTGTGCGGGCTCTGCCTCGCCCTGCGCGACGACCACGGACAACTCGCCCGCACCGCCACCAACTACGACGGGCTGATCATCTCCGTCCTGGTCGAGGCCCAGGCCGCCCGGGAGGACTCCTCCTGGCGACGCACCGCCGGGCCCTGCCCGCTGCGCGGCATGCGGACCGCCTCCGTCGCCAAGGGCGAGGGCGCCCGGCTGGCGGCCGCCGTCTCGCTCGCGCTCGCCTCGGTGAAGATCCGCGACCACGTCGAGGACCGGGACGGCGTGTTCGCCCGCCGCCCGGTGGCCGCCGGGGCCCGGGCGGTGACGCGGCGCTGGGACCGGCAGAGCGCGGGCAGCGCCTCGACGGTCGGCTTCGACACCGCCGTGCTGCTCGACGCCGCCTCCCGGCAGGGCGCGTTGGAGCGCTCGCTACGGCCGGGCGGCTCGGTGCTGCTGGTCACCGAGCCCACCGAGACCGCCACCTCGGCCGCCTTCGCGCACACCGCCGTGATCGCCGCGCGCCCCGGCAACGCCGCCCCGCTCGCCGAGGCGGGACGGCTGTTCGGCCGGCTCGCCCACCTCCTCGACGCCGCCGAGGACCAGGCCGCCGACGCCGCCTCGGGCGCCTGGAATCCGCTGACCGCCACCGGCACCGACCGCGCCGAGGCCGAGCGGCTCTGCCGCGACGCCGTCCACGGCATCCGGCTCGCGCTGCGCGAGGTCGAGCTGGGCGACCGGGCGCTGGTGCACGTCCTGCTCGGGCACGAGACCGAGCGCGCGGTCGACCGGGTCTTCGGCCCGGCCGCGCACGGGGCGGGCTGCCGGCGCGGCGCCCACGGCGAGCACGGTGCCACCGGCGAGCACCCGCAGGACGCGCCGCCGCGTCAGGTGCCGCCCGGGTACCCGGGCGGGCCGTACCCCGGCCAGGACCCGAACCAGGCGCCGATCCCCCCGTGGGTGCCGCAGGGCCCCGGCTTCACCCCGCCCGGCGGCAAGCCGCCGCACCCGCGCAACCTGCTCGCCGGGTGCGCGGTCTGGGCGCTGATGGCCTGCACCTGCCAGCTGCTCTGCTGCGAGCACAACGACCCGTTCAGCCGCGAGCGCCGCAAGGGCTTCTGCGAGCGGCACGACTGCTGTGACTGCGGCGACCTGGACTGCTGCGACTGCTGCAGTTGCGGGTGCGAATGCTGCGAGGACTGCGGGTGCGACAGTTGCGGTTGTGACGGATGCGACTGCGGCTGCGACTGCTGATTCTCCGTCAACTCTCCTTCGGCGCGGCCTCCAGCTGATCGGACGCCACCGGCCCGGGGTGCCCCCGCAGCACCCCGGGCCGGTCCGCGTCCTCACGCTGCTCGGCTCTTCGCCAGAGCGGCAGCACCACCACCGGCCGCAGCTCGGCGGCCTCAGGCATCACGCCCCACCGTCTCCCGGTCCGCCGCCAGCGAGCTCTCCAGCCCGGCCAGCAACTGCCGGAACCGCTCGGCGTCCTGCTCCGTCAAACGCCCCTCGGGCGCCACCCCCGGCCACTCGGCCGTCCTGTCGTCCATGCGTCCGACGCTAGGCGGAGGCGATCAACGGGCGATAAACGAGGGACCAGTGGGACGGGAGGGGCCCGTTCAGCACCACCGCCTTCGGCTCCGGCCACGCCATCGACTGAGCCCCCGCCCCGGGGTCCGGGAGTGCGGGGCCCGGCCCCCGGCTCCGTTCCGCCGAAACGTCAATGACCGGACAAGGCAAGGCAATGACGCAGGAATTGATCCTCCGTGCAGGAACGTGCCAACAGCACAGCTGAGCACACCCGCGCGGACCGCTCCCGACGTTCAATGAACAGCGCGGCGACCGAGCACATTCGCCGCGAATTCCCGTGATCGAAAGGAGCGAGAATGCGCCGAATCATGAGTGCCGCGGGCGCGGCCCTGGGTGGACTGGCCCTGGTGACGGCCGGCCAGGGGGTGGCCGGCGCGGCGACCGCCGGCTCGACGGCCGCCACGGCCGTGCCCGGCTGCGTCCAGGCCCAGGAGACGGCCATGGGCACCGTCTGGGTGGACGTCACCAACAACTGCGCCACCCGGCAGCGCGTCCAGGTCGCCTACACCGATCGAGTCGACCCGACGTGTTACACGATCCAGCCGGGCCAGACCGTGACCAGCAGGCTCGGCTTTCAGTTCGGACACTTCAAGGGCCTGAGCGGCTGCTGACGTCCCGAGCCTGACGGCGCCCGACCGGACCCCTCACGGTCGGGCGCCGCCCAGACCGCCGTCCATACCGCCATCCAGGGAGCCGTCCAGGAGCAGCCGGGCGGCCTCCTTCGCGTCGGCGGCGGCGCCCGGGTCGCCGTGGATCGCCGCGGTGGTGATGGCCCCCTCGGCGAGCAGCGCGAGGTGGGCGGCGGTCGCGGGCGGGGCGCCGGCGGCCTCGACCAGTCCGGCCAGGTAGCCGGCGAACTCCTCCTTGTGGTGGCGGGCCGCCGCCGCGACGGCGGGGGTGGTGGCGCCCAGTTCGCCGAAGGCGTTCACGAAGGCGCAGCCGCGGAAGCCCGGCTCGGCGAACCATCGGCCGAGCCAGTCGAAGACCGCGAGCACCTGGTCCCGGGGGGTGCCGCCGGCCCCGGCGACGTGGACGGCGAGGCTCGCCCGCCACCGCCCGTCCCGGCGCCGCAGATAGGCCTCGACCAGCTCGTTCTTGGACGGGAAGTGCTGGTAGACGCGGCGCAGCGTCATCCCGGAGGCGGCCCGGACGGCGTCCATGCCGACCGCCTGGACGCCCTGTCCGTAGAACAGCTCCTCCGCCGCGTCGAGGATGCGGGTCCGCGGGTCTTCCTGCTCCATCTGCCGTGCCCTTTGCGCGAGAACGATTGTTCTCCTAGGGTAGCCCGAGAAGCGAGAACGATCGTTCTCGCCGACGGAACGACCGCTCTCAAGGAGCCGGACCGATGACCGAACAGCGCCCTCCCCTGCCCCCGTTCACCGAGGAGACCGCCCACCGCAAGGTCCGGGCCGCCGAGGACGCCTGGAACACCCGCGACCCCCAGCGCATCGCGCTCGCCTACACACCCGACAGCCGGTGGCGCAACCGCGCCGAGTTCCTGATCGGCCGCGAGGCGATCGCCGATTTCCTCACCCGCAAGTGGCGGCGCGAACTCGACTACCGCCTCGTCAAGGAGCTGTGGGCGTACGACGGCGCCCGCATCGCCGTCCGCTTCGCCTACGAGTGGCACGACGACAGCGGGCAGTGGTACCGCTCGTACGGCAACGAGAACTGGGAGTTCGACGGCGACGGCCTGATGGCCCGTCGGCTCGCCTCGATCAACGACCTGCCGATCACCGCCGCCGAGCGGCTCCTCCACTGGCCACTCGGCCGCCGCCCCGACGACCACCCGGGTCTGACCGAGCTCGGTCTCTGAGCGGCCCGGGCCGTCGGGCCACTCTGTTCCACGCCTGTGACACGGCGGGCATCGGGCGCTGACCCGGGACTGGGAACCTCCTTGTCGGAAGCGAACAGCAACACCCGAGGGGGACCTGGAAATGTCCGTGCGCAACAGATTCGGCAGCGCCGCCGCGATCGCTCTGATGACGACCGTCGGAGCCGTCCTGCTCTCCGCCTGCGGCCCCGACAACAGCGACCCCGCCTCCACCGCCGCCCCCAGCGCGCCCGGTACGGCAGCCCCGGGGACGGCGGCCCCGGGGACGGCGGCGCCGGGCGGCGGGTCGCACTCCGGCAGCCCCGCGCCGGGCGGCAAGGAGATCAACGGCACCTCCGCGGCCAACCACCTGGTCATCAGCACGGGCACCAAGACCGTCGCGATGAACGGCACCACCGTCGACTTCGGCACGGTGGTCCGCGACCTCGCGTGGTCCCCCGACGGCAAGAAGGTCGTCTTCGTCAACGGCGACGGCGATCTGATGACCGCCAACCCGGACGGCAGCGGCAAGGCGCCCCTCGCCAAGGCGCCCAGCGGCGAGACCTGGTCCCACCCGACCTGGCAGCACGCCGACAAGGGGCCGAGCGACGGCGCGGTGCC
This sequence comes from Kitasatospora sp. NPDC058190, assembly GCF_042883685.1. Taxonomy (NCBI): domain Bacteria; kingdom Bacillati; phylum Actinomycetota; class Actinomycetes; order Kitasatosporales; family Streptomycetaceae; genus Kitasatospora; species Kitasatospora sp. NPDC058190. Next base: position 24,500 of record NZ_JBHVVI010000052.1, on the reverse strand, counting down.
CAACGAGACCGACCGCTTCAACAACATCGTGTTCGCGTCCAGCAAGGGCGGCACGCTGCAGCTGGAGACCGTCCCCGCCAAGGGCGGCACCCCCCAGGTGCTCACCCCGAGCAGCTCCGAGGGCGGCACCGACAGCGGCATCCCGCAGCCGCCGACGACCGGCAACACCTGGCCCAGCGCGGGCGGCAAGCACGGCGAGATCGCGTACGCCAACACCCCGGCGAACGAGGTGTACATCTACGACGACTACATCCGGCCCTCGACCGGGGAGATGGCCAAGGGCTCGCAGCCGGCCCTGTCCCCGGACGGCGAGCACCTCGTCTTCGTCCGCTCGGTGAACGGGCACGACCACCTGTTCACCCGCGCCACCGCGTACGACCAGAAGACCGAGAAGGACCTCACCCCCTCGGCCACCACGGACTACACCGAGCCCGCGTGGTCCCCCGACGGCAAGACCGTCGCGGCCCGCACCCCGGACGGCGTCAGCACCCTGCCGGCCGACGGCTCGGCGGCGCCGACCCAGGTCTCCACCATCAAGGGCCTGCCCTCCTACCGGCCCTGAGCCCCGGTCGCCCGGGCCAGCTCGGCGCGCAGCTCGGCCAGGTGCTCGTCGGCCGACTCGTGCGGCAGGAACTCGACCACGTCGAGGAAGCGGAACAGCACCCGGGTCTCGGTGACCGCATACTCGTAGTCACCGAACCCGACCACCGCTCCCGTCCCGCCGCGCGCCGCACCGCGGACGGCGGCCGAGGTCACCCCGTCCGCGGTGGGCCCGGCGGTCACCTTCCGTCGGGCGTTGGGCCTTGCCAGGTACGGGCAGACCATCGACGCGTACAGCATGCAGGAGCGGTGGCCCGGGCCCTCCATCGTCGGCGCGAGGTTGCGGTACGGCCGCCCCGCCGCGATCGCCTCGGCGATCGCGGCGCTCTCGGCCGCGCCGACCACCCGCCAGACCGGTCCGCGCGCCATCAACTCGCCGCACACCGAGCACCGGCGCTCCAGCGCGCAGTCGGCGCTGCGCCCGTAGTCCGTGAGCGCGAACTGCGGCTGCCCGTCCTGCCACGGCGTGATCGCCGGCACCGGGTATCCTCGCCCGTCCTTGGGGCGCGCCCCCACCCCGTCCGGCATCGGCACTAGTTCGAATCGCACGCCCCTATCGATACCAGGCGGGTGCCTCGCCGGTCGACCCGCGCAGCACTACCCCTCCGTGACCTCCTGGAGCAGCATCACCTTCCGCAGCAGGTCCGACAGCGTCCGCCGCTCCTCCTCGGTCAGCACGCCCAGCAGCCGGTGCTCCTCGCGGCCGACCACGTCCAGGGCCTCGTGCCAGGCGGCGCGGCCGGCCTCCGTCAGCACGATGTCGACCTTCCGGCGGTCCTCCGTCGACGGGGTGCGAACGATGAAGCCGCGGCGTTCCAGGGTCTCCAGGCGGCCGGTGACGGAGGCGGGGGCGAGGTTGAGGTCGGCGCGCAGGTCGGAGGGGGCGGCGTGGCCGCCGCGGCCGGCCAGCACGTGAAGGGTGTCGAACTCGTGCTTGTGCAGGCCGTAGTCGGCGACGCCCTGTTCGCGAACGCGCCCGAGGTGGCGGGTGAGGCGCTGCATCCGGGTCACCGCGCCCTCGATGTCCGGGTCGAGCTCGGACAGCACCGGCAGCCAGCGGTCGAGGTGGCCGTCCGTCCAGTCGCGGGCCGGGGACGGGGGCGGCTGCTGGGGAGGGTGCTCGGGCATGGGAGGAGTCTACAAAGGGCCAGACCTGTCGTTGTCGAAATATTCGCTGCCAAAATATTCGTTGCCAAAACTTCGGCACCGAAATACAGTGCCGCGCATGCCCCAACACCCCTTGCGCCTACCCGGCTTCCGCCTGCTCTTCCTCGGCCGGACGGTCTCCACCCTCGGCGACGCCGTCGTGCCCGCCGCCCTGGCCATCGCCATCACCCGCGCCACCGGCTCCTCCGGGGCGCTCGCCCTCGTCCTGGGCTGCGCGATGGTGCCGAGGCTGCTCCTGCTGCCCTTCGGCGGAGTGGTCGGCGACCGCCTCAACCCGCGCCTGGTCGCGCTCACCACCGACCTGCTGCGCGCCGCCACCCAGCTGCTGGTCGGCCTCGAACTCCTCGGGGGCCGCCCCAGCCTCGCCCACATCGCGGTCGCCGAGGCGATCGGCGGCGCCGCCTCCGCCTTCGCCATGCCGACCACCTCGCCGCTGGTCACCGGCACCGTCCCGGGCGAGCACCGGCTGCGCGCCAACGCCCTGCTCGGCTCGGCCACCAGCGCCGCCCGGCTCGGCGGCCCGGCGCTCGCCGGGGTGCTGGTGTACACCGCCGGGCCGGGCTGGGCCTTCGTCCTGGACGGCGTCTCCTTCCTGCTGAGCGCCGCCCTGCTCACCCGGATCACCGTCGCCCACGTACCCGCCGGGTCGCGCTCGCTGCGCCGGGACCTCGCCGAGGGCTGGAGCGAGGTGCGCTCCCGGGACTGGTACTGGACCAGTCTGATCGCCCACGGGGTGTGGAACGGCGCGAGCGCCGTCGCGCTCACCCTGGGCCCGCTGATCGCCGCCACCCGCCTGGGCGGGGACGGCGCCTGGGTGGCGATCACCCAGGCCGGGGCGGTCGGCCTGCTGCTGGGCTCGCTGATCGCCGGGCGGGTCCGGCCCCGGCGCCCGGTGCTGGTCGGCAACCTCGCCCTCGCCCTGTACGGGCTGCCGCTGCTGGCGCTCGCCGTCCCGGCGCCCGCGCCGGTGACGGTGACCGCGTACGGGGTGGCGATGGCCGGGCTGGGCTTCCTCAACCCGGTCTGGGAGACGGTGGTCCAGCAGGACTTCCCGGCCCGGGTGCTGGCCCGGGTCACCTCCTACGACTGGCTGCTCTCGCTGGCCGCCGCACCGCTCGGGTACGTGCTGGCACCGCTGGCCGCCGACGCCTGGGGCAGCCGGGTGCCGCTGCTGGCCGCGGCCGCGCTGGTGACCGCGGTGTGCGCGGGCACGGCGGCGGTGCCGGGGGTGCGCCGGCTCGGCGCCGACCGGGACGCGCCGGCACCGGCGGCCGTCGAGCAGCCGCCGGTCCGGGTCAACTCCTAGGACTGGAAGGTCAGTTCCAGATGCCGGTGATGTCCGTGGCGTTCGCCGCGTTGCCCGCGTGGCCGCTCGCCCCGGAGAGGTCCTCCAGGGTGCGCAGCACGTTGTAGTGGTTGTAGGTGGCGGCCGATCTGCTGCCCGGGGCGACGTGGGCGCCGTAGACCACGGTCGGGATCCGGTTGCCGGACAGGCTGTTGTCCTCGTCGAAGGTGACGATCAGCAGGCTGTTGTGGCTCTGCGCCCAGGTGGCGTACGCGCCCAGGTTGTTCTGGATCCAGGTGTCACCCGTCTTGACCGAGCAGTCGTGCATGTCACTGCACAGGTTCGGCACCACGAAGGAGACGTTCGGCAGGGTGGTGTAGTCGGTCGGGAACTGCGCGAAGGTCATGGCGGTGTTCAGCGGGACGTTGCCGAAGCCGAACCAGGGGTTGTGCTTCTGCGCGTAGTTGCCGCTGCTGCAGACCGTGCTTCCCTGGCTGGGCAGGGACTCGTTGTAGCTGGCCCAGGTCTTCCCGGCGGCGGCCACCTCGGAGGCCAGGTTCGGGGCCTGGAACCCGCCGACGCTCACACAGCTGTCGTCGACCCTGCCCTGGGTGGAGCCGGAGAACAGGGCGTAGTAGTTCGGCTCGCTGGGGTGGGTGATGGCGAAGGACTGAGTGAGGTTGGCGCCGCCCGCCCTCAGGGTGTTGTTGATGTACGGCGCGCTGCTGCTGCCGATGATCTGGCTGTAGGAGTGGTTCTCCATCACCACGACGACGATGTGGTCGGGCGTGGGCAGCGCGGCGGCCTGCGCGGTGGTGGCGGTCGCCGCCCAGAGGCCGGCGGAGGCGGCGACCAGGGCGGCGGCCGAGCCGAGCGCGGTCGCGGTGCGGCGGGAGCGGCGGCGGGGGGCGCCGGCCTGGGGGGCGTCGTTCAGCGGGGCGTCGTTCAACAGGGCGTCGTTCGGGATCTTCGCGGACGAAGTCATGACGAATCCTCGGGTGGAGGGCGGCCCCGAAGGGCCGCCCGGCTCGGGGGAGGTGACGGACTGTCGTGCTCTCGCGAACGGCCTAGTACGGGGCGCCGTTGGCGAAGTCGGTGTTGAAGGTCGTCTCGACGGTGTTGAGCACCCCGGAGTCCGAGACGATCAGACCCAGCTCGCGGTTGCTGTTCAGCGAGTTGTCGGAGAAGTTCTCCGAGCCGGCGAACACCTTGGCCGAGGGGGTGCCGTAGTCGGCGACGATGGCCTTGGCGTGGATGTACAGGCCGGTGGTGGAGGAGTAGGTGACGACCTGGGCACCGGCCGTGGTGACCTGGTCGAAGTAGGAGCCGTACGAGCTCGGGTTCATGCCGACGACCCGCACGGTGACGCCGCGGTTGGCGGCGGCGGTGATCGCGTCCACCAGAGCCTGGTCGCCGAACTCCAGCTCCTCGACGTCCAGCGAGGTCCGCGCGCTGTTGATCACCGCCAGCAGGCGGTCCTGCGAGTCGGTGGGCGACCAGACCAGGTTGTCGCCGTCGGAGGGGGTGATCGAGGTCTTGGCGTAGTCCGCGGCGAAGACCTGCTCGATCGCGTTGACGTCGTTGGCGTCGGTGTCGAAGACGCCGTAGTCGCGGCTGCTGGAGTAGTAGGTGGCGTCCAGGTTCCCGGTCAGGATCAGGGACTTGGCGCCGTCCACGGTGACGGTCTTCTGGTGGGTGTAGACGAACGCCGAGGAGGAGTACGTCACGCCCACGCCGGCGGCCTTCAGCGCGCTGTAGGCGGAGCCGTTGACCGAGGTGTGCTGGCCGTCCAGGATCACCCGGACCTTGACGCCCGCCCGCTGACGGGCGATCAGGTCGTTGACGGCCGTCGTGTCGCGCAGCTCGTACATGGTGACGTCGACGGTCTTGGTCGCCGAGTTGATCAGGTTGTAGACCACCGAGTGGTCCTGGTCGGGGAAGACGACCGCGGTGTACGTGCCGGCGGCGTGGGCGGTGCCGGTGGCGGATATCAGACCGGCGCCGGCGAGCAGCAGGGCGCCGGCACGGCGCGCGAGGGTGGCCAGGGACATGGGGGACTCCATGGTCAGTGAGGGGAGCGAGGGGATGCGAGGGGGCCGGTGCATCGCACCGGAAGGCGAACGAAGCGCCCGAACAGCATGACTGCGCGGCAGTCAACGCGGGTAGATGACGGCGGGTAAAACCTTGCCCCCAGGCCGGGAAACGAATGGTGCACATGCCAAACCGGGCCCATAACGGACGATGCGGGCGGTCCGGTTCACGTTGCCATCGGCCGCCCGGACCGGTGATAGTGATCTTCGAGCGGCGCGACCGGACGCCGCGTCAGTTCACGAGAGGACCGAGGAACATGGCGAAGACCAGCCTGCTGCGCCCCCTCGCGGTGGCCGCCGCCGCTGCCGTCCTGGCGGCGACCGGAACCGTACCGGCCCTGGCCGCCGACCGGGACGGCGCCGCGCTGCCCGTCCCGGACACCGCCGGGGTGCTCGGCGCACTTCAGGCCACCACGGGTGCGGGCGCCCCGGGCGCCTTCGCGGTCATCCGCGACCACGACGAGGACGAGAGGACGCGCTCCCTGTCCGTCGGCCAGGCCAACCTGGACGGGACCCCGATGAACTCCTCGTGGAGGTTCCGGGTCGGCAGCAACAGCAAGATGTTCGCGGCCGTTCTCGTGATGCAGCTGGCGGAGGAGGGCCGGATCGACCTCGACAAGCCGCTGCGCGACTACCTGCCGGCCGGCACCCTCCCGGAGAGTTGGACCATGACGGGCCGTCAGGTGATGGAGCACCGTGCGGGCGTCTACGACCACACCAACGACCTGCTGGAACAGCCGGGCGAGGAGACCACCAGCGCCTTCGAGGCCCGCATCCGCACCAACGTGTACCAGCCGGCCGACCTGGTCGCGATGTCCGTCAAGCACGGCCAGCAGTACACCCCGGGCAGCCGCTACTCCTACTCCAACACCGACTTCGTGCTGATGGGCCTCGCCGTCGAGCACCTCACCGGCCGCCCGTACGCGGACGTGCTGCGCGAGCGGATCATCGAGCCGCTGGGCCTGAAGAAGACCTCCTTCGTCGTGCCCGACCAGCGGATCAAGGGCGCGCACGTCACCGGCTACCTCACCAACGACGACCGCGCCAAGCCGCTGCTGGACTCCACCGAGCAGACCGCCTCCTGGCTGTGGAGCGCCGGTGGGGTCATCTCCTCCGCCGGGGACCTCGACCGCTTCCTCACCGCGCTGATGGCCGGCAGCAACGGCGGGCTCATCTCGGACGCCTCGCTGCAGCAGATGGAGGCCGCGCTGCCGACGCCCACCGCGAAGATCAGCTACGGGCTCGGGCTGCGCCGCATCTCGCTCTCCTGCGGCGACGTGTACGGGCACGGCGGCATCGTCCAGGGCTACCAGACCCAGTCCTTCACCACCCCGGACGGGAAGCGCAGCGTGGTCGTGTTCGCCAACGCTTCCAACAACGGCACGGTGACCCAGGGTCTGATGAGCGCGCTGGAGCCGGCCTTCTGCGGGAAGAAGCCGGCCGCCGCGCCGCGCACCGCCTTCGCGCCGCAGGACGGCGACGCCCAGGGCGTTCCGGTGGTCGAGGACACCCGGATCTGACCCCCGGACCTGACACCGGGATCTGACCCCCGCGCCGCCGCCCCGGACCGGCCTCGCCGCCGACACCACGGCGGGACCCGGACGGGAAGGTTGCCGCCCGGCCGGGAGTCACCGGCTGGCCGGCGCGTACCCGTGCTCCGCCGCCAGGACCGGCCGCAGCGCCCGGATCGCGTAGAAGTTCCGGGACTTGACCGTCCCCGGCGGCACTCCCAGCCTGGCCGAAGCCTCCTGCACCGAGCGGTCCTTCAGGTGCAGCTCGACCAGCACCTCACGGTGGTGCCTCTGCACCCGTCGCAGCGCCAGGGCGATGTCCCGGGCGACCACCACCTGCTCGTACGGGTCCTCGGCGAGCGGCCGGTCCTCCAGCGGCTCGCCGATCACCTCCTTGGCGCGGGCGGCGGCCATCCGGTAGTGGTCGATCGCGATCCGCCGGGCCACCGTGAACAGCCAGGGGCGGCTCTGCTCGGGGCCTTTGGTCAGCGCCTCCGGGTGCTGCCAGGCCCGCAGCAGGGTCTCCTGCAGGATGTCCTCCGCCTTGCCCCGGTCACCGCCGGTGGCCCGCAGCAGGGCCCGCAGCAGGTAGCCACCGTGCAGCCGGTGGATCTCGGCCAGGGTGTCGGGGTCGAGGGTCGGTCGGGCCGGGCCCGGCTCGGGTGTCGCCGCCACGGCGGCCGACGGGCCGACGGGCGGCTGGACGACGGGCGTGGGCTGGGCGACTGGCGGCTTCGGCACGCGCTACCTCTCAGGTCGGGCAAGGGCACATGGCAGGGGCTTCCGCCGTACGTCCCCCGTGGCGGGCGGACAGCAGCCTGCCGGGCGCCGCCAAGGACCCGCCAACGATCCGCCAACGCCCCGGCCTGCGGGCACCGGGCCCGCCGCCGGGTGCCACCGCTCAGCCCTCGTCGAGCTCCCGCACCAGCTCCTGGACGCCGTCCTCGCCCCGGTGCTCGATCAGCACCGCGACCCACCCCGCCAGCCGTTCCCGCTCGGCCGTCGTCCACCCCGGCGCGGACGGGTGCACGTCCACCACCAGCGACCTCGCCACGGCCAGCAGCCCCGGCGTCGGCTCCGGCCGCCGCTGCCGCTCGGGCAGTGCCCGCAGCGCCAGCCGCCGGGCGACGGCCGTCACCTCGACCGCGGTGCCCCCCGGCACCGCCGGCGCGGGCGGCCCCGGCACCTCCGGCGCGCCCATCCGCACCAGGGCCGCGATGTACGCCCGCACCTCGGCGCCGTCCGCATCCATCCCGTGTTCCTCCCCCGTCCCGTTCCGTCCCGCTCTACGTGGCCTCCGTCGACCGGGGTTCAGCCGCGGCGCGGCGGCGGTCACCCGCCAATACGGGTGCGGCCGGAAACCGCCGACGACCACGACGGAGGCGACCGTTCCGTCCGCCGCCCGGCCGAGCGAGCGTGGACAGGCCCACCGACAGCCGACGGCCGACCGGGGGCGGGTGCCCCCGACCGGCCGTCAGTGCGCGGTAGTGGCTACTTCTTCGTCTGCGCCACCGGCGTCTGGTACGGGTGGTGGTGCGTGCCGCCGACGTGCAGCTGCTCGTCCGGCTTCCCGGCGAGCTTGGGCAGCACGTGGGTGCCGTACGGGTCGGTGACCGTGATCGCGGTGCCGTTGCGGCGCACCTCGTGCGGCGAGCCGATCGAGTACGAGGCGAGCGCGATCCCGGTGCTCGGGGTCGGGCTGGCGCTGGTGGCGGTGCCGAAGGCGGCGGAGGTCAGGGTCAGGCCGGTCGGCGCGGCGCCGAGGGTGAGGTAGCCGGACTGCTCGCCGCCGTACACCGAGCCGAAGGCGGCGCCCCCGGTCACGGTGGTGCCGGCCGGGACGGTGACCGGCACGGTGCTGCCGGCCGGGCCCTGGACGGTGACGGCGCCGCCCTGGATGTAGCCGCTGACGGTGCCGGCGGTCAGGGTCTGCTGCCAGGCGGTCTGCTGCTGCAGGGTGGCGCCGGCGTCGGTGAGGGTCTGGTTGACCACCGGGGTGTCCGGGGTGAACCAGCCGCGGTAGGTGGAGAGGATGCCGGTCAGGGTCTGCAGGGCGAGCCGGTCGTCGGTCAGGTTCGACTGGTGCATGAAGAACGGGCGCGGGTCGTTGCTGAGCACGTACCCGAGGGTGATCTTCTCCTGCATCGGCAGGACGTAGCTCGCCCAGCCGGTGTTCAGGTCGAGCGGCGTGATGCAGGTGGTGGTGGTCGGGTTGGCCTCGCAGTTGCCGCTGCCGCCGTTCGCCTTGGAGGTGTAGAGCCAGTTGTACTCGCTCACCTCGTCGGGCTGGGTGGAGACGTTGTAGAAGACGTTGATCGGGTGGCGCGGCACGCCGAGCGCCGAGGCGATCTGCCGCTGGCCGGTCTCCCGGGAGGCGTCCACGCCGAGCCACTGGATGTTGTTCTGGCTGAGCGCGGCGAGGAAGTTCGGGTTGTCGTTCGGCTGTTGCGGCAGCATCACGGTGCCGGAGTGCTCACCGGCCACCAACTCGCCCGGCCTGAACGGCAGTCCGTTGGCCTGGCCGAACTGGATGTTCTGCTGGATCTGGCTGTTGACGGTGGCCTGGTCGACGTACTGGATCGCGCCGGTGGAGTCGGTCTGGCACTTCCACGGGATCACGGTGAAGTTCTGCACGCAGCCCAGGAACGGGTGTTGGTACGTGTGGTTGAGCCACCAGAAGCTGTTCTTGTTCGCCAGCAGGGCGGTGGTCAGCGGGTCGGTGCCGCCGTCGGCCGCCGCGTAGTCCAGGCTGGGACCGCCGTTGAACAGGAAGTCCAGGGTGTAGTTGTTCTGCTGCTGCCAGGCGACGGTGGCGGTGACGTCCGCCGGGGTCATCCGGATCGGCGTGGTGGCCGGCACGCTGCCGACGCAGTCGCCCTCCCCCGGGGTGCAGTTGCCGACCTGGCTCCACCGGGAGTTGGCGTTGAAGAGGTCGTCGATGTGGGCCGAGAAGTAGTTGCGCCAGTACCCCAGGTGGACGCCCTTGGTGACCCAGTCCACGATGCCGTGCGCCAGCAGCCGGTACTGCTGCTGGTAGTAGTTGTAGGCGAAGGTCAGCACCAACTGCTGGCGCCCGCCGGAGGTGTAGACCCCGGCGAGGGTGCCCTGGGTGGTGGTGCCGGGCACCGTCTCGGTCAGGTACGGCTCGAAGTGCGAGCCGGTGGCCGGGTTGTCGGGCAACGGGGTGGTCAGGTAGCCGTACGAGCCGTTCCCGCCGGGAGTGCCCTCGAAGGGGACCGGGCCGTTCAGGTAGCGGAAGGCGTCCGCACGGGCGGGGGCGGTCGCCGTCGCGCTGGTGGCGTCCAGCGAGCCCGACCAACTCGGAGCGTTCAGGCCGGTGTTGGTGCCGGGCCAGACGTAGGCGTCCACCTGCCGGACCTGGTAGCCCTGCTCGTAGCCGGCCAGGGCGCTCAGCTCGGCCGCGGAGAGCTGGGACGGGGCGTCGTTGGGCAGCACGACGCCCTCGAAGTGCCCGTGCGGGGTGCCGTCGGCCAGTGTGTCGGCCAGGAAGCCGGCCGTGATCGTGGCCCGACTGGTGCTGGTGAGGTCGATGACGGTGGTGGGCACGCCCTCGGCGGCCAACTGCTGCCGGATCCCCTCGACCCAGGGGTTGCCGTCGGTGACCACCAGGACGTTCAGGTCCACCCGTGATGTCGCGGCCGAGGCCGGGACGACGGCGGCCAACCCGATCACCGCGGTGGCGACGGCCAGCGCGACGGCGGGGAGGAAGCGGAAGGCTCTCACGCGAAAGCCCCCTGCGGTATTGCGGTGAGTCGACTCATGGGAGCTGATAATGCCCGGCCGGACAGGGCCCGCGCAGCAGGCTGGGAACAAGGTTTGCCAAGGGCTGGGGAATTACTGGAAGAAGGTTCGGCCAGGATGCGCACCCGTCAATGTCGTGAGGGTTAACGACAATTGATGACGGCCTGGAAGAACGGCTCTGACCAGCCATTTCCCCGCGCCGGGCGGCACCGGCCGGGGATTCTGGCGGGCCCCTGACAATGCCGCCCGAGCGCGCGGATTTCCCGTCCCCCACCGCACGACCGGAATACCGGTCAGGTCAATTCCGGCGCCCGGTCCGCCGCTCAGCGGAGCCGCCCCGGCCCGGTGCTGGCGTTCAGCCGGGCCCGAACGGCGTCGGCATCACGGTGTTGCAGGTCTTCGAGGATGGCGAGGCTCCGGTTCCAGGAGTCGCGGGCGGCCTCGACGTCGCCGAGGGCGAGATGGGTGTCGCCGATGTGGGTGTGGATGTCGGCCTGGAGGAAGTAGTCGCCGACGGCCTGACGCAGGCGCAGCGACTCGTGGTAGGCGGGGAGCGCCTCGTGGTACTCGCCCAGGTGGTGGTGGATGAAACCGATGCTGTCCCAGATGGACGACTGGCCGGGGAGGTTGCCGGTGTCACGGGCCAGGTCCAGTCCACGCCGGCAGTACGGGAGCGCCTCCCGCAGCTCGCCCTGCTGCGCCAGGTACCAGCCGATGCTGTTGAGCGCGAGGGCCTGACCGGAGGGATCGCCGATGGCCTGGAACAGTTCCAGGGCCCGGCGGGACTCGGCCACCGCCTCGGCGTCGGCGTGCTCCTCGCCGTGGGCGATGGCGAGGTCGAGCCGGGTCCTGCCCTCGCGCGGCCGGTCCCCGAGCGCCTCGAAGAGTTCGAGGGCCTGGCGCAGTTCGCGCTGGGCCTGGGGCTGGCGGCCCTGGGAGCGGTGCACCTGGCCGAGCCAGCGGTGCGCGTGCGCCTGTCGGCGGCGGTCCCCGGTGCGTTCGGCGGCGGCCAGTGCCGTCTCGCTCGCCCGCTGCCACTGCTGCCACAGCCCCGACTTGAGCAGGTAGGCGACCTGCGCGCCGACGAGCTGCCAGGCGTGGACGTCGGCCCCCGCCCGGTGGGCCGAGTCGACGATCCGCTCCAGCACCGATTGCTCGTCCCGGTACCAGTCGAGCGCCTGCCGGCGGTCGGCGAGGTCCTCGGGAGCCACCCCGGCGGCCGGTTCCGCGAGGTCGAGCGACTGCCAGGCGGCGTCGTCGGCGTAGGCGAGGCAGCCGGCGCGGTGTGCGGTGTGGAGGTAGTGGTCGAGCATCCGCAGCGTCGCCTCGGCCTGCCCCTGCGGCGGCTCCAGGGCGGCCACCTGCTCGGCGGCGTAGACGCGCAGCAGGTCGTGGAAGGTGTACCGGCCCCGCTCGGGCGCGGTGATCAGATGGGCGCGGTGCAGGTCCTCCAGCAGGGCGCGGGTCTCGGACAACGGCAGGCCCGCGAGGCTCGCGGCCGCCGCCGCGCTGACGTGCGGGCCCGGGTGCAGGCCGAGCAGCCGGAACAGGCGGGCGGCTTGCGGAGCCAGCGCGCGGTAGGACCAGGAGAGCACCACCCGGACGTCGGCGTGGCTGTCACCGGCCGACAGGAGGTCCAGGCGCGCCTGGGAGTCCCGCAGTTCGCGCGCCCACACGCCGAGCGGGGTGCCGGGGTGGTCGGCCGCCCGTGCGGCGGCGATGTTCAGGGCCAGCGGCAGCCGGGCGCAGAGCTCGATCAACTCGTCGGCCGCGTCCTGCTGGTCCTCGACCACCGCGGCGCCCAGGCGGCGGGCGAGCAGTTCGCGCGCCTCCGCACGGGAGAGCACGTCCAGGGCCAGCGGGACGGCGCCGTCCAGGGCGACCAGCCCGGGCAGCCGGTTCCTGCTGGTCACCACGACCAGGCAGGTGTTGGAGCCGGGCAGCAGCGGGCGGACCTGTTCCGCCTCGCGGGCGTTGTCGAGGACGATCAGCGTCCGGGTGCCGGCCAGCCGGCTGCGCAGGAGCGCGAGCTGCCCGTCCGGGTCGGCGGGGACGCGCAGGGCGGGAACGCCCAGCGCGTCCAGGAAGCCGCGCGCCACGTCGGCGGCGTCGACCGGGGAACGGTCGGGGTCGAACCCGCGCAGGTTGGCGAAGAGTTGACCGTCGGGGAAGCGGTCGGCCACCCGGTGGGCGAAGTGCACGGCCAAGGTGGTCTTGCCCACGCCCGCGGTGCCGGCGATCGCCGAGATCACCACCGCGCCGCAGCCGGGGGTCACGTCGGCCAGCAGCTCGTCGAGCGCCTGGAGCTCACGGGCACGCCCGGTGAAGTGCCGGATGGCCATGGGCAGCTGCTGCGGGCTGCTCGACCCGGCCGGGCCGGAGGACAGGCCCGGTGGAAGGGGCGGGAGAGCCGCGGCTCCGGGGGTCGGCTCCGCCGCCGGAGCGGCGTCCGGTCCGTCCGACCCCGCCGAACGCTGCGGGTCCGTGTCCCGTGCCGCCGCCAGCCACCGGGTACGGGTGTCCTGGTCGACGCCGAGGGCCTCGGCGAGCCGCACCACCGAGGACAGTCGGGGTCGGCGCCCGCCCGCCTCCAGGGCGCTGATCGATCGCGCCGACACCCCCGAGCGCTCCGCGAGCTCGTCCTGGCTCCACCCCGCCGACAGACGTCGCTCCCGCAACAGCTCGGCGAAAACAGCAGCCCCCACTCATCCCCCTGGTCCCCTGCGAACCGTGCCGACGCCTGCTCGGCCGGCGCTGATCGCGAACGAGAGTAGCCCGACGCACGCCCAAGTGTCAGGTCAACGTCAGGTCAACGTCGTGGTCGGCCGGGCCCCACCACGGCGATGATGAGCGCCGAACGGCCCCGTCCGAGGAGGAAGACATGAACGCTCGCAGGGCCGCTTCGCGTCCGACCAGGGGTCCGGCCCGGTTGACGGCGTTCGCCGTCGCCCTCGCGGCGCTCGGCACGGGCGGCACGGTCGACTCCTCGGCCGCCCCGGCCACCACGTCGGCCCGTCCCGGCCCCGTACCGGTCGAGAAGGTCAGGACCGCAGACGGGGTCCTCACCGTCTACCGCTCGGCCGGCCGGCCGCAGACCGTCGCCCCCGCCTCGGGCGACGGCGACGCCACGCCGCCCACCTGGGCCACCACCTGCAACGGCGTCAACCCCAAGGTCTGCTTCGCTGTCGACGGCAGCGGCTACTACGTCCGCACCATGGAGAACAGCACCTACTACGGTGCGAGCACCTGGGCCGACATCCAGATCAAGAGCCCCTCCGGGGCCGTCGTGACGGGGACGAGCTTCCACGTGACCGGCGGCACCTGGTACACCGCGACCTACACGCCGAACGGCTACGTCACCGCCGGTTGGTGGTGTGGCTTCAGCGACGCCAATGGCGGTGTGTACACCGGCAGTTGCATCAATGTGAGCAACTGATCCACAGACCGACGAGCGGCCCCGGGGCGCCGTCCGTCGACCGGCCGCGAGCCGCGGCAACGGGGGTACCGCGGCTCGCGGCCGGATCCGCTCAGCGCGGCATCGCGGCGAGGGCCGCTCGGGCGACCTTCACCGCCTCCGCCTCGCAGCCCGCCGCCGGGTGCTCCTTGCCGCCCAGGCCGACGGACAGGCTCAGATTGCCGTCGCGGACGGCCAGCGAGCACCCCTCCCCGTTCCCCGGCGAGTCCCAGTACGCCTCCTCGCCGATCCCGAGCCCGTCGTCGCGCCGCTTGCCCTTGGCCGCGTGGGCGAAGTCCTTGCGCTGCTTCTGCGTGGCGTTGTCGCTGCTGCCGGCGCTGCGCTGCAACTCCCACTGGACGGCGGCGGACGGCGTCTGTTCCAAGTAACGCTGCCCGGCGACGACGGTCGAGCCGTACCAGAAGCAACTGGTCCGGGCGAAGGTGGACTGCTCCAGGTAGCCGTCGGCGTCCTGCTTGCGTTCCGAGGACGGCAGCGGCAGTTGCGCGGCGGCCTCCGCGCAGACCGGCGCCTTGAGGTACTTGTCCGGGACCGCCGGGCCGTTCGGGTCACTCAGCAGCAGGTAGGCGCCGACACCGATGCCCGCCGCGGCGACGGCCCCGGCGGTCACCAGGGCGGCGGTGCGGCGTGAGCGTCGGACGGGCGGGGCCTCGGCCGGTGCGGGCGCCAGGACGGTGGCCAGGGCCGTGGGATCGGGGAGCTCCCGCGGTTCCACCACCACCGTCCGGTGCGCCACCGTCCGGTGCGGCTGCGCGAGCAGCCCGTCCACCGCCGCCTGCTGCGCCGCGATCAGCGCGTGCACCGCCGCCGGCCACTGCCGCCCGGCCGGGGTGACCGGGCCGAGGAGTTCGAGCAGCCGCGCCGGGGTGGGGCGGGCTGCGGGGTCCTTGGCCAGGCAGGCCGCCAGGAGCGGGCGGGTGACGGCGGGGACGGCCGTGAGGTCCGGCTCGCTGTGCACGACGTTGTAGAGCGTCTGCAGGGTGGAGGCCCCGGCGAAGGGGCTGCGCCCGGTCAAGGCGAGGGCCAGCACCGAGCCGAGCGAGAACACGTCGCCCGCCGGGGTCAGCGCCCGGCCCTCGGCCTGCTCGGGGGACATGTACGCGGGCGAGCCGATCACCCCGCCGGTGTGGGTGAGTTCGGCCTCCTCCTCGGTGGCCCGGGCGATGCCGAAGTCGATCACCCGGACGCCGTCCTCGGCGAGCAGGACGTTCTCCGGCTTGAGGTCGCGGTGGATCAGCCCGGTGCGGTGGATCTCCACCAGGGCCGTGGCCAGGCCGACCGCCAGCCGGTGCACGGCGTCCGCGGGCAGCGCCCCGGCGGCCTCCACGGCGGCGCCCAGCGAGGGGCCGACCACGAACACCGAGGCCAGCCAGGGCGTCACCGCCTCGACGTCGGCGTCCATCACCGCCGCCGTGTAGGCGCCGGAGACCCGGCGCGAGGCGCCGACCTCCCGCCGGAACCTGGCCCGGAACCCGGCGTCGGCGGCGAACCGTTCGTGCACCTGCTTGACCGCCACCAGCCGCCCGTCCGGCCCGGCCCCCAGCAGCACCCGGCCCATCCCGCCCCGGCCCAGCTCGGCGAGGACGCGGTACGGGCCGACCTCGGCCGGATCGGACTCCCGACGGGGCCTCAACCGCGGCATCCCCGTCACTGCGGGAACACCGGGGCCGTGGCGGTGCCCTGGGGGCTCGGGCCGTTCGCGGACACCGTCCGCGCCAGCTTCACCGCCGACTCGCCGAGCATCCTGGTCATCGTTTCGCACCGCCCGCGCGGATAGGTCGTTCCCTTCACCGCGACGAACACGTAGAGGTTGACGTCCCGGACGTAGAGCACACAGTTGGACTCGTCCAGGTACTTCGACGGGAGCCAGAAGGCCTCCTCGGCGAAGGTGATGCCGGAGTCACGGGTGTGGCCGCCCATGTAGAGGGCCTCGTAGTGCTCCTTGGCCCGCTCCGCGCCGGTCCTGCCGCCGGGGACTGTCGGGAAGACCTCCCAGTCGACCTGGATCTGGTCGCCCGAACGGGTGTTCCACTCGCAGCCCTGCTCCGGGAGCTTCCCGTCGCGGTCCGTGGTCTCAAAGGTTCCGGGGTTCCCCCAGGGCTTCGAGAACTCGGGCGGCGCCGTCACCTTGGCGGCGTCCGCGCAGCTCGGAACCACGCGCGCGTACCGGTCCTGGACCTGCGAGAGCGGCACGTTCCCCGGCGTGGGCACCGGCTCGGGGAACACCGAGTCCAGGTTCACCACCCCGGTGGCGACCAGCCCGCCCGCCAGCCCGGCGAGCGCCAGCACCACGGCGCCCACCGCCAGGGCGATCCGCCGTCCCCGCCCGCGCCGCCGGACCGGTGTCGCCTGGGGATCGGTCGGCGCGACGGCCGTGGCCACCGTGGGCGCGGGCGCGCCCCCGGCCGGCGCTGCGGCACCCAACAGCCGGGCGACCTCCGCCCGCTGCGCCGCGAGGAGCCCGTGCACCGCCTCCGGCCACGGCCGGGTCGAGGGCGCGATCCGGCCCACCGCCGCGAGCACCTGCTGCGGGGTCGGCCGGGCCGCCGGGTCCTTGGCCAGACAGGCCACGACCAGCGGCCGCAGGCCCTCTGGCACCCCACTCAGCTCAGGCTCGGCGTGCAGGACGTTGAACAGGATCCGCGGCAGCGACTCCCCAGTGAAGGCCGGCCGACCCGTGCAGGCCACCGCCAGGGTCGCGCCGAGCGAGAACACGTCGCTGGCGGGCGTCAGTTCACGCCCCTCGACCTGCTCGGGCGACATGTAGCCGGGCGAGCCGATCATCGCGCCGGTGCGGGTGAGCTTGGTGTCCTGCCCCTCGGCGGCCCGGGCGATCCCGAAGTCGATCACCCGCACTCCGTCCTCGGCGAGCAGTACGTTCGAGGGCTTGAGGTCGCGGTGGATCAGCCCGGCCCCGTGCACGTCGAGCAGCGCCTGAGCCAGCCCGGCCGCCAGCCGCCGCACCGCCTCCTCGGGCAGCACCCCGGCCGCCGCCAGCGCCTCGTTCAACGCCGGGCCCGGCACGAACTGGGAGGCCAGCCACGGGGTTCCGGCCTCCGGATCGGCCGCGATCACCGCCGCCGTGTACGCTCCGGACACCCGCCGGGAGGCCTCCACCTCGCGCCGGAACCGCACCCGGAACCCGTCGTCATCGGCGAACTCGGCGTGCACCTGCTTCACGGCCGCCGTCCGCCCGTCCGGCGAGACCCCGAGCAGCACCCGGCCCATCCCGCCCTGCCCGAGCACCGCCAGCACCCGGAACGGACCCACCTGCACCGGCCCGTACGGCCCCAGCGTCTCCACGTGTGCATGCCCCCTGCCGCCGCGTGCGACAGATGATACAGACGGGGAGTTCACTCCCGACCGGCCGCCTTCGCCCGCCGGGATTCACGAACCGTCAGGACCGCGTCAGCAGGCCGCCAAGACGGGCCCGAACCCGGGCGAAGTGGTGCAGGCTCGACCTACCTGCAGGTCCGCAGGTCGTTCCGGAGGTCAGCCGTATGTCCGTATCCGCCGCGTTCCATTCCGACGTCCCCGACGTGCGCCATCGGGCCCGCCGACTGCGCGCCGCGCTCGCGACGGTGCTGGAGCGGCTGGCGGCCAGCCCGCTGGACAGCCCGGTGCTCGGCGCCCTGGGCGCGCCGCGTTCGACCGCCCGCCCCGCCGGCCCGACCGCCCGCCCCGCCGGCCCGGCCGCGCGCCCCGCTCCGCAGCGCGCCCGCCGAGCGCGACGCGCCTCCTGACGCGGGACGCGTGACGCGGCCGCCGGGGTCGCCGACGCGGCCTTCGCCGAACTCTTCCGCACGGCCGGGCTCACCGTCGTCGCCTCCGGCGACATGCCGCTGTGCCTCACGGAGTTCACCCCCGACGGCCGGCGGATCGACCTGCCGCCCCGCCGGCCGGTCGCGGGTCAGGACGGCCGCCGCCCGTCCTGACCCGAGCCGCCCCCTCAGCTCCCGGAAGCGGGAGCCGGCGGCGCGTAGGTCTCCAGGTACGCGGTGATGATGCGCCGCCCCTCGTCCATCGCGGTCTCGTCACCGCCCGGGGAGCGCGTGAACGCGACGTCGAAGAGCCGGTCGCCGACCTCGAAGGCGAGCTGCACGGCGAGCAACGGGGTGTCGACCTCGATCAGGTCGCGCTCGATCGAGGCGCGCCAGGTCCGCTCGGAGAGCGACTCGTCGAACTCGCGCCCCAGCTCCGCCAGCGTCCCGGCACGCTCCCGCCACAACTCGACGAAGCCCGGATTCCCGCGGCCGTAGGTGAGCAGGGGGTCGATGACGGCGTCGACCACCTCGCGCACGGTCCTGCGCCCGCGCTCGCGCAACCGGTTGATGATCTGCCCGCGCAGCTCTACCAG
Organism: Kitasatospora sp. NPDC058190; assembly: GCF_042883685.1. Classification (NCBI taxonomy): domain Bacteria; kingdom Bacillati; phylum Actinomycetota; class Actinomycetes; order Kitasatosporales; family Streptomycetaceae; genus Kitasatospora; species Kitasatospora sp. NPDC058190. Next base: position 6,253 of record NZ_JBHVVI010000052.1, on the reverse strand, counting down.
GTGACGCTGCAGCAGCTCGGTCTCCACCGCGAGGCGGTCGGAGAAGTAGTGGTACACGGAGGTGATCGGGATGCCCGCCCGCTCGGCGATCGCCTTCAGGGTGGTGTCCTCGTAGCCCTGTTCGGCGAGGATCGCCTCGGCGGCGTCGAGGATCGCCCGCCTGCGCTCGACCCCGCGGCGCTGGGTCGCCGGACGGGCCGGCGCCTGGTCGGTCGGATTCTTCTCGAACACGGTTCGGGACCGCACCAGTTGCCCTTTCACTCCCCCTGCCAGGAGAGGGTTCGGATGACTCACACGAATGACGTCGTGGCGGCCGGTGCCGGCTTTCGCCGGGGTCACCGCGGCACGGGACCTCAGCGCCGAGGGCCGTTCGGTGGTCCTGCCCGAAGCGCGCGACCGGATCCACGGCCGCACCTGCCTCGACGAGGCCTTCGGCCACCCGGGCGGGATCCTCGCACTCGATCTCACCATCCCCCCGCCGCACCGATACAACCTGACCACAACTGAGTCCACCCCTCGGGAAGTTGTCCAGTGGGGCGGATGTCTTTGTTACCCACATCACGTTCGGAGTTCGGGCAAGGGTTCACCAAGAGCAGGTAACGTTTCGGCGTCGGCACGACGAGTACGACGTCGGGAGTCCAGTGGTGATACGGCGAGTTGCGGCAGCGGTGGTTCTGCTGACCTTTGCCGCCTTCATGCTGCTGCTGACCCCCAAGGCCGCGTCGGCCGTCCCGCGCCCGGTGTGCGCGATGGCCCCCGAGAAGGAGGCCGAGCAGCGCAAGCTGCGCGGCTCGCTCGACGCGCCACCGGAGGAGGCCGACACCTCGTCCCACCTGGACGCGGCGGCCGCGCCCGTCCTGGCCCCGCGCCGGACCCAGCTGATCGACGAAGCGGCCCCCGCCGGCGAGACGGTGGACGTCACGGCGGCGGCCGCGGAATCCGACACCCCGGCCGGCGCCGCCCATCCGCAAAGAGCGAGAGAGGCCTGGAGCCCCGCCTCCGCGCTCACCCCCGACGCCACCACCCTGCAGACCTTCCGCTGCTGACAGGCGGCGTGTGGCCCGCACGCTCCCACGACGGCCTCCGCACCGTGCCCACGCCACGGTGTGACGGTCGGTCACCCGTGACCGACCGAGGTTGAGGCCTGGCCGTCGGGCGTACGCCGCACGCACTCTTCGCGTCCCTGTACCGCTCCCCACCGAGCCACCCCGCCCGGCCCGGTGAGCACACGAAGAGCCACGAGGCCGAATTCATGCAGACCCTCATCGAGCACGCCCGTACGTTCCCCGCCGCGCTCTCCGAGCGGCGGGAGGAGTTCGCCCGGCTGGCCAACGGCCAGCGACCGCAAGCCCTGTTCATCTCCTGCTCCGACTCCCGGGTGATCCCGTCGATGTTCACCGGGGCCCGCCCCGGGGACCTCTTCGAGCTGCGGACCGCGGGCAACATCGTCCCCCGCTACCGGACCCAGGCCGGCGCCTGCGGTGTCGCGGGCTCCCTGGAGTTCGCCGTCGAGGCCCTGGGCGTGCCGGACATCGTGGTGTGCGGCCACTCGCACTGCGGTGCCGTCCAGGGCCTGGTCCGCGAGCAGGGGGTCGCGAGCATGCCCCTGGTGGGACGCTGGCTGGCCTGGGCCGGGCACCGGCCGGAAGCGGACGGCACCGCGCGGGCGCAGGGCCCGGCGGAAGCCCAGGGCTCGGCGCCCGACCTGGTCGCCGTCACCCAGCAGCACGTGCTGACCCAGCTGGAGCACCTGCGCAGCTACCCGTTCGTCGCCCGCCGCCTGGCGGCCGGCCAGCTGCGGCTGCACGCCTGGTACTACACCGTCGAGACCGGCGCGGTCCAGGCCTGGAAGCCCGCCAGCGGCGCGTTCCAGGCGCTGTAGGCCGCCACCCGCCCCCTCCGGCCGCTCCCGGCCACGGCACCCACCGCGCCCGTGCGCGGCGGGTGCCCCCTCCACGACGTTCCCTCCTTCGAACAGAGAACGCCCATGACTTCCTCCTTCGCCACGCTGCGCTCCGCGCTGCGCACCGACGTCACGTCCTCCCTCGTCGTCTTCCTGGTCGCCCTGCCGCTGTGCGTGGGCGTCGCCGTCGCCTCCGGCGTCCCGGCCGAACTCGGCCTGATCACCGGCATCGTCGGCGGACTGATCACCGGGCTGCTGCCCGGCAGCAGCCTCCAGGTCAGCGGTCCGGCCGCCGGCCTGACCGTGCTGGTCCTCACCCTGGTGCAGGACTACGGGCTCAGCACCCTCGGTGTGGTCGTCCTGGCCACCGGGCTGCTGCAACTGGCCCTTGGTGCGCTCAAGTTGGGCCGCTTCTTCCGCGCGATCTCACTGTCCGTGGTGCACGGCATGCTGGCCGGCATCGGGCTCGTCCTGGTCGCCGGGCAGATCTACGCGCTCGCCGACGGCAAGGCGCCCGGCACCGGGCCGGCCAAGCTGGCCGGGCTGCCCCAACTCGCCCTGGACGTCGCCCGGTCCGGCCCCGCGCTCACCGCCGCCGGTATCGGCGCCGGCACCGTCCTGATCATGGTGCTGTGGAAGAAGCTGCCCGGCCGGGCCCAGTTGCTGCCCGGCCCGCTCGTCGCGGTCGGCGCCGCGACCGCCACCACCGTCCTGTTCGACCTGCCGGTCAAGCGGGTGGAGGTGAAGGGCCTGCTGGCGGCCGTCCAGCCACCCGGCGGGGCCGACTTCGCCCGGCTGACCGAGGTCGGCCTGCTGACCACCGTCATCGCCTTCACCCTGATCGCCTCCGCCGAGTCCCTGTTCAGCGCCGCCGCCGTCGACCGGCTGCACGACGGGCCGAAGACGGACTACGACAAGGAGCTGATGGCCCAGGGCGCGGGCAACACCGTGTGCGGGCTGCTCGGCGCACTGCCGATGACCGCGGTGATCGTGCGCAGCGCCGCCAACGTCCAGGCCGGCGCCAGGACCAAGGTCTCGCGCGTGCTGCACGGCGTCTGGCTGCTGCTGTTCGCCGCCCTGCTCCCCGCCGCGCTCGGCATGATCCCGGTGGCCGCGCTGGCGGGCGTGCTGGTCCACGCCGGGTTCAAGCTGCTGCCGGTCAAGGAACTCGGGCCGCTGTGGCGCGAACACCGCGGTGAGGCGGTGGTCCTGGTGGTCACCGCCGGGGCGATCCTGGTCACCGACATGTTCGAAGGTGTGCTGATCGGCCTCGCCCTGGCGGTGGTCAAGGCTGCCTGGGAGACCTCGCGGGTCCACATCGAGGTGGAGGACCGGGGCGAGGGCCTGGTGCGGGTCCGGATCTTCGGCAACGCCACCTTCCTGCGCCTGCCCCGCATCCTCGACACCCTGGAGCGGCTGCCCACCGACCGGCCGATCGAGCTCGACCTGGCCGCGCTGCGCCACCTCGACCACGCCTGCATGAGCGCCCTGCAGACCTGGTCCGACCAGCACAACGCCCGCACCGTCCAGCCCGACCGGACGGCCGTGACCGCCTGACCGCCTGGCACCGGGGCCCGTGGGGCGGCACCCCCGTCCGCCCGACGGGCCCCGGTCCCGGTCGTCCCGGCTGGCTCGACCGGCTCAGCTGGCGCGGGAGGTCGGCGTCGTGACGACGGTCGGGGGCGCGGGCAACGGCGCGGCGGCGGCGCGGGCGGCCGGGTCGGTGACCACGCCCGTGCAGCCGTCGCCGCCCTTCTGGTGGCCGCACACCCGCAGGGTGGTGTCGCCCGGGCTGGCGTCGACCATCACCGAGTAGTTGTCGTAACCCCAGTGGATCAGGGCGGTCTCCTGCCAGCCGGTGTTGGTGGTGATGGTGGCGCTGTCCCCCGGGGAGCCGTCGGTGATCCCGGCCCAGGCGGCCCGACATCGCGGGCTGTAGTGCAGGTACAGGACCACCTGGCCGACGTTGCCCTTCAGCAGCGTCTGGTCGTCGGTCTCGCACCCCATGGCCTGCGGGTCCTTGCCCGCGCAGCCGACGCCCTGGCAGAGCGGCGCGGGCTCCGAGGCCGTCGTGGTCGGCAGGATCGCCGCCACGGCGCTGCCGCTGCCCTGTGGGCCGCGCAGCCACAGGCCCGCGACCAGGACGAGCACGGCGGCGACGGCGGCCGCCACGGCGACGGCGAGGCGCGCCATGGGGATACCCGTCGACAGTTCGGCCGCCGGCACGGGCGGCACCTCCACGAGTGGCACCTCGACGGACGGGGGCTGCTCGACGGACGGCGCGGGCGCCTCGACGGACGGCGCGGGTAGCGGGACGGGCTCCGGCTCCGGCTCCGGCACGAGGTCGGCCGCGGGTTCCGTAGCGCCCTCCTCCCGCTCGGCCTCGGCCTGCCGCAGGAGGGAGGTCAGCAGTGCGCCGTCGCACTCCACCGCCGCGATCAGCCCGGCCAGCGCCTGCGGGGTGATCAGCCGCTTCCCGTTCAGCCACCGCTCCCAGGAGGCCTTGCTGAGGTAGGTCCGCTTGCCGAGCTCGGCCAGCGAGATCCGGTGCGCGTCCTTGACCGCACGCAGCTCTTCGGCCAGCCGCCGGGCGGGTTCCGAAAGATCATCAGGAAGCGGCTTCCAGGACTGGCTCATCGCGGGCCCCTCTGACGGGTCGACGGACGTCATGAACTGATCATTTATCGGGTGATCATTCTAATCCGTTCCCCGGGGCACCGTCTCAACCGTCTCCCGCCCGCCCGCCGAAACCCCAGCTCCGGACCGTGAGACAGGATTGGTCTGTCTCAGAACGTTCGGAGACAGTCGAATGATCGCGGTCACATGTCGGAGAGTTGGCCCAGCCGGGTAGCGGTCAGGACGTCCTCCGCACCACACCGGCCGGATCAGAGCAAGCACGGGGGGAAGCCGTATGAGCCGTCAGCACGCGTCCGAGATCGCGTCCCTGTCCGCTGTCGACCAGCTCGCCAAGGAGCTCCAGTCGCTGAAGTCCTCATCGGGCCTGACCTACGCCCGCATCAGTGAGCGCACCCACTACGCGAAGTCCTCGTGGGAGCGCTGGGTGAACGGGAAGCAGTTCCCGCCGCGCGACGCGGTGGAGAGCATCGCCTCGGTCTGCGAGGGCGACGCCGAGCACCTGCTCGCCCTGTGGCACCTCGCCAGCACCTGCCGCGTCACGATCAGCGCGCCGAACGCACTGTCGGCCGGGCCGCTGGACCACCCGCCGTCCGCGTGTCCGCACCGCCGGCAGGCCGTCATCCTGCGCCGTCTGGTCCTGCTCGGGCTGGGGCTCGCGGCGGGCGCGGGGCTGGCCACCGCCGGCCGACGGCCCCTGCGACCCGGCTCCTGAGCAATGGACGGCCCGGGCACCGCGCTGACGGGCAGCGCGCGGTACCCGGGCCGGGTCGGATCGTTCCCGCTGGGGTCAGGCGAGCAGCCGCCTCCAGGTCCGGGCGTCCACCACGCCGTCGGCCCGCAGCGCGGCCGGGCTCTGGAAGGCCGTGACGGCGCCCTGCGTGGCGGGCCCGTACGACCCGTCCACGGTCAGCGTCGGGCCGTGCCGCACCAGCAGGTACCGCAGCGTCCGCAGGCTCTCGCCCGAGCCGCCACTGCTCGGCACCGGCCACACCGGCCGGGGCGACCTGTTCCTTCGGCGAGGTCGGGGAGCGGAAGGCCCCCGTCCCCGCGCCTGAGGACGGCACGGGGACGGAGGTGGAGCCCGGTCAGTAGGTGGTGGGCAGGGCGTTCCGGCAGTTGCCGTACATCGAGGGGTCTCCGTAGGCGATCAGCATGTCCCCGGTGAGCGGGCCCACCTCTCCGTCGGCGTGCTTCGTGTAGCTGATCAGGCGGTTCTGGAACACGAGCACCGCGTTGTAGGTGGCCGGGCCGAAGGAGCCGTCCTCCGCGAGGGTCGGGAATCGCACGCCCTGGTTGTAGAAGTAGTAGTTGAGCTCGGCCTGGACGCAGTACACGGCGTTCCAGTTGTTGGCCTGGCCGTAACCGACGTACCCCGCGTCGGTGTTGGCACTAGCCGTACCGGCCACGGGAAGCACGGCAGCGGCGGCGGCCGCCGCCACCACGGCGGCACGCTTGACCAACGGGTGAATGGCCACGGTTCTCCTTGATATCAGGCATCGGTCCGCCCTCGACGGACCACGTGCCCACCACGCTACGAGCCCGCCGGCCCGCACCACCACGCATCCCCGTCCCTCCCCCGTCCCGGGACGCCCCGGACACCGGGGGCCGCCGGACCCGGGCTAGTCCCGGACTTCGCACATGGGGTTTTAGGTCTCCAGCCAGCGGGGTCGGGTTTCGTCAATGCTGAGGAGTTCGAGCAGGTGTGCTTGGACT
>NZ_JBHVVI010000051.1:0-63780 GCF_042883685.1 Kitasatospora sp. NPDC058190 | reverse complement strand
CAGTTGCGCTCGCGTCACACACCACGGTCTACCGGATCAGGACCCGCCACGAAGGTAAATCACGCAGATTGATCACGACCGAATACGTTCCCTAGCAACCGCCCTACCAGTATGACGAGTTGGGGCGGTTCACCGGATCGTGTGGCTTCTGCCGCGACACGCCGACGCGGCCCCGCCGAGCCGCCTACGGTGGGACACCTACCTGCGCACTCACGTACGACGAACGATCACCAGTTTGATCGAAGCTTTGCCATGCCCTGAACCTGCCGCGCTCCCCGCGCTGGTTCCCTCACCCCCTGGAAGGAGCCGTCCCGTGCCGCACACACTGGTTGTGGGAGTGCACCTGGTCCTGATCGAGAACGGCCGGGTGCTGCTCGGACAGCGCGCCAACACCACCTTCGCCGCCCATCGCTGGCACGCTCCGGCCGGGCACCTCGAAGCGGGAGAGTCCGTCCTGGCCGGCATGGCCCGCGAGGCCGACGAGGAACTCGGCATCACCATCCGGGAGGAGGACCTCGACCTCGTGCACACCCTCCACCACCTCGACGCCGACGACGGTGCCGGACGCCTCCAGCTGTTCTTCGCCCCGCGCGCGTACACCGGCAAGATCACCAACCGCGAACCGGGCAAGTGCGCCGCCCTCCGTTTCTGGCCACTGGACGACCTTCCGGAGCCGATCGTCGGCTACACCGCCGACGCGCTCGCGCAGATCACCGCCGGCCGCCTGCTGTCCGTCGTCGGATGGCCGGCATGAGCACCACGACCCACCCGGAGCCCCCGGCGGCCAGGACGCCTGCGGGGAGCGCGGAGACCCGGCTCGTGGTCGTCCGGGGAAACTCGGCGTCGGGCAAGTCTTCGGTGGCGGCGGGCGTCCGGGACCGGTTCGGCCGGGGCCTGGCCGTGGTCGCGCAGGACAATCTCCGCCAGATCGTGCTGCGCGAGCGGGACCGGCCCGGGGGCGCGAACATCGGCCTGATCGACACCGTGGCCCGGTACGCGCTGGGTACCGGCTACCACGTCGTCATCGAGGGCATCCTGTACGCCGATCACTACGGCGAGATGCTCCAACGCCTGGTGGGCGACCATCGCGGCGTCACCCGCTGCTACTACCTCGACATCCCGATCGACGAGACGCTGGTCCGCCACGCCTCGAAAACCGATCCCGAGTACCTGGCGGCGGCCGTCACCGAGCGGGAACTGCGCGACTGGTACCGCGAGCACGACCTTCTACCCGGCGGAATCGAGACCGTCATCGGCAGCGACAGCACCCTCCGCGACACGGTCGACCGCATCATGCGCGACACCGCGCTCTCGGAGTTGCCCGCGCGCGACAACTAGAAGCAGCTGCTCAACCGTCTTGTCCGCTCGACGTGTTGAAAGGAGAACCGGAGTGTCCGTACCCGATCCGCGTGTTCGCCCTGCCACGCCGCAGGACGCCGACGAGTTGCTTCGGCTGCGCGTTGCCGTGCTGACCGGCGAACCGGTCACCGACCAGTGGCGAACGACCTTCCGCGACGACATGCTCGAGCGCCTGGGCAACGATCCCAACCTGCTCGCCTACGTCGCCGACGGCCCCGGCGGCAGCCTCGCCGCCTGTGCGGTCGGCATCGTCTACCGCGGCTACTGCGGCCCCACGTACCCGACCGGGCAGTGGGCCAGGATCCACACGGTCGTCACGGACCCCGGCCACCGTCGCCAGGGGCTCGCCCGCGCGGTCACCAGCGCCCTGGTCGCCGCGATCAAGAAACGCGGCTGTTCCATCGAACTGCGCGCCACCGACGCCGGCGCCCCGCTCTACCGCAGCCTCGGCTTCGAGCCCGTTGACGGCTTCATGGCGCTGCACTCCACATCACCGGGACGGACCGGCTAACCTCCGCGACTCCGCCCTCACGCCCTCCCACTTCAACAAGGAGCACCCTGATGCACGAGACGAGCAGGCTGTCGGTCTGCGTCATCGCCCACGACCTGGACACCGACCAGATCGCCACCGTCCACTACGCCCAGCGCAGTTGGACCCCGGGGCCCGCGTGGACGATCCCCGGCGGGAAGGTCGACCCTGGGGAGGAGATCCCCGATGCTGCCGCCCGGGAGCTGCGTGAGGAGGCCGGGCTCGTCGCCCGGCCGTCCGACCTGCGCCTGGTGCACACCATCCAGGCCAAGGATGGCTGGGACGGGCGCGGCGGGTTCGTACTCTTCGTCTTCGCCACCACCGAGTTTACGGGCGAGCTGGTCAACGTCGAGCCGGACAAGCACTTGGAGGTGCGCTGGCACCCCGCCGCCGACATCCTGCCCAGCCCGATGTTCCCGACCTCCAAGGCTGCGGTGGAGGCGTACCTCGCCGGCGGACCCGCGTTCTCCACCCACGGATTCGACCCCGCCTCCGGACAACGGCAGCTCGTCGAGACGTGACTGGTGCCCGCCAGCACCATGCCGGGCGAGTGCGCCCGCGCGGACGCTGCCTGCCGGCTCCTCCCCGCCCGGTCCGCACCGGTCGCCCTGCGGCTACGCCGAACCCTGACGGCACTGCCGCCCGACCACCGCGTTCCGCCTCCACGAAAGGGAGTATGTGACCAACGCACCCAAGACCTCGACGGACCCGGTGCCGGACAGCGAGCACGGCTGGGCGCGGCACGAGATGGCCAGCGGCAAGGTGACGTTCACCATCGGGTGGTTTACGGGGCAATCCGCGGCGCCCGGATTGTCCCCCTGCCAGGATCCCCCCTCTCCGGCCCTGCGCGCCCGGCCCTCGATGACGCCGAGCGCGTGCTCGACATACAGCACGACCGCGCGGCAACCGCTCTTCCCTGAAAGAGAGTTCATTGTGGTGATGACCAGCAGGCTCTCCGTCAGCGTCCTGCTCCACGACCAGCGTGCCGACCGGATCGCCACCGTGTACTACGGTCCGCGCAGCTGGCACCCGACCCCGGCGTGGACGCTACCCGGTGGCAAGGTCGACCCGAGCGAGAGCGCCGACCGTGCGGCGGCGCGCGAGCTGTACGAGGAGACCGGCCTCGTCGTGGAGCCGGCCGACCTTCGGCTCGACCACGTCCTGCACGCCGCCCGGGGCTGGGACGGCAACGGCGAGTACGTCCTGTTCCTGTTCACCGCCGAACGCTGGACCGGCGAGCTGGTCAACCGCGAGCCGGACAAGCACCTCGGCGTCGTCTGGTCGTCCGCCCGCGCCCTGCCCAAGCCGATGTTCCCCAGCACCGCAACGCTCCTGGACGCCTACCTCACCAATGGCCCCCGCTTCCTCACCCTCGACTGGCCCCAGCCGGCCCCGGCCACCAACTGACCCGGACCACACGAAGGAGCGCCGTGACCGCCCCCACCGACAGCACCACGACCGCCGCCGCGAAGGCGGCCGACCCACCGGTCTCCGACAGTGAGCAGCTGTTGTTCGGCGGGCCGATGCGCTACGACTACGGCTGGGCGCGGCACGAACTCGCGGGCGCCGGGCTGTCGTTCTGGTCCATCGCCCGGCAGATGCCGCGTTTCGTCGCCCTGGCCGGCCGGATGGCCTGGAGTGCGGACCGCACCGCGATGGTCACCCTCGTCGGCGCCGAGCTGCTGCGCGGCGTGGCCGCCGCCCTGGCCCTGATCGCGACCAACCGGGCGCTCGCCCGACTGCTCGTGCCCGGTGAGGTTTCCGCTGTCCTGCACGCCGCGCTTCCTGCGATCATCACGGTCGGCGTGATCACCGCGCTGTCGGCGCTGTTGTCCACCGCCTCCCACTGGGCCTCCGGCCGTCTGGAGCCGGCGGTCTTCCGGCAGGCCACCGTCGATTTTCTCGGCATCGTCGCCGGCGCCGAGCTGGAGGCCATCGAGGATCCCGAGTACCTGGCCGAGGTCGACAGTGCCCGATGGGGCGCCATGTCCCTGCAGCACATCGTCGGCCGCGCCACCGCCCTGCTGACCGCCGTCTTCTCCCTGACCTCCGCCGCCGGCGTCCTGTCCGTTCTCCACCCCGCCCTCCTGCCGATGTTGCTGCTCATCGCCGCACCACGCGGCTGGGGAGCCGTGCGCACTGCCCGGCGCCGCTACGCCTCCACCCGCGCCATGATCCAGCACTCCCGCGCGAGCACCCTGCTCGCGGACATGCTGATCCGTCCGTGGTCGGCCGCCGAGCTTCGCGTCCACGGCTGCGGCCCCTTCCTCCTCGGCCACTACGAGCAGATGGCGCGCGCCGCCGAACAGGAACAGGGTCGCCTGGCCCGCGCGAGGGCACGCACCGACCTCCTCACCGCCACTCTCACCGGGCTCGCCACCACGGCCGCGTTCACCGTTCTCGGCTGGCTCGTCCTCGGCGGCTCGATGCCGCTCGCCGTCGCCGGCACCGCCGTCCTCGCCATCCGGACCGGTTCCGCCTCCATCAGCGGCCTCGTCGGCCACGTCAACGATCTCTACGAGGACAGCCTCTTCGTCGCCGACCTCGACAAACTGCGCCGCCAGGGCCACCACCGGGCGATCCCCACCGGCGGCACCGACCTGCCCGAGCGCCCATCCGAAATCCGCGTCGAGAACGTCACGTTCACCTACAACGGCCGCGACACCCCAGCCCTGGACGGCGTCAGCCTCACCATCCGCCGCGGCGAAGTCGTCGCCCTGGTCGGCGAGAACGGCTCCGGGAAGAGCACCCTGGCCACGCTGCTGTGCGGCGGCTACCTCCCCCATCGCGGCCGGATCCTGTGGGACGGCGCCGACACCGCCACCGGCGACCGCACCCAGCTGTACGGCGGAATCGCCCTGCTCGCCCAGAACTTCCAGCGCTACACCTTCACCGCCGAGGCCAACGTCGGCCTCGGCCGCCCCGACGTGCCATGGACCCGCGAACAGCTGGACACCGCGGCGCAGTACGCCGACCTCCACCCGGTCCTCGACGAGCAGCCGAAGGGCTGGAGCGCCCTGCTCGCGAAGGGATTCGAGGGCGGGGTGCAGCTCTCCGGTGGGCAGTGGCAGAAGGTTGCCCTGGCACGGCTGTTCCACCGGGTCGCCAACCCCGGACCCGACGGCCGCCTGCCGCACCTGGTGATCGTCGACGAGCCGACCTCCGCGATGGACGCCAAGACCGAGATCGCCGTCTTCGAAAAGCTCCGCAGCCTGACCGACCGCGGCGTGAGCGTCGTCCTGATCACCCACCGCCTCGCAGCCACCGCCCGCGCCGACCACATCCACGTCCTCCACCACGGCCGCCTCGTCGAAAGCGGCGCCCACGAGGAGCTGATGGCCCGGCAAGGCCACTACAGCGAGGCGTACCTGCTGCAGGCCGACCAGTACAGCACCACCGTCCCGCATCAAGGCGCACCCGCCGACACACCGACCGGCGCATCCTGACCGCCCCCGAGCCGAGGAGGACCACGTGATCCGCATAGCGAACGTCAACACCCACAGGCTTCACCGAGGCGCGCTCCCGACTCCTCGGGGGCAGTCCCTGGTCACGGCGATCCGGGAGCTGAACGCCGACATCCTCACCGTCCAGGAGGTCCTGGTCGACGACGTGGCGGACTCCACCGGCTGGGACCGCGCAGCCGCCGGGATCCTGCTCGACCTCGCGGCCGAGTGCGGCCTGTCCGTCGCGCTCCCCCACGGCGGGACGGCCGGCGTCGCGATGGCCACCAACGTCCACCGACCCTGGTACACCGCGATCCTGTGGAATCCGGCGACCGTCGCACCGGTCAAGCGCTCCTTCCGCGCGTACGGGGCACCGGACTTCTGGCACGGCCTCACCACCCTGCAGTTCGACATCGGCGGCGTAGAGCCGTTCCTCGTCGCCAGCTACCACGGCGATCCGATCCGCCCCGACGGCCGCTTCGGCGAGGCGCTGCGGCTCAAGAGCGTCTTCCGTCGCACCGGAGGCCCCCGGCCGGGTATCGCCGCTGGTGACTACAACGCCGTCTCCGCCGCCCGGATACCGGACTCCGGTGGAGCGAGGCGCTTCTACGACGCCGAGCCCTACACCGGGCAGGTCCACGACGACCTGGAGTATCAGTGCCTGCCGGAGACGGTCGGGGCGACGAACATGGCCGACCGCCGGCAGACCGAGGCGCTGCTGAGGAACGACTACCTGGTGGACTCGGCGGCCTACTTGAACGCGCCGTGGCGGCCCACCGTCGGCCACTGGGCCGACGGCCAGGGCGATCCCGACCCCTGGGGCGAGCGTCGCATTGACCTCGTCCTCGCCACCCGCCCCGTCGCCCCAGCCCTGGTCCGCTACCGCGTTCACGTGACCAAGGCCAGCGAAGAGGCGGCCGACCACCGACCGGTGTACGTCGACATCGACCCGAGCAAGGCGAGCAGCAAGGAGACCTCCCGATGAGACAGTTCATGTCCGAATCCCGCTTCTGGGGACGCGCGGACGGCCCGGACGAAGACTGGATCCGCCCCCACGTTCTGTGGCTTCCGCAGGACCAGCCGCAGGTCCTCGACTACTTCGCCCGGCTGCGGGAGATCACCTCCCAGTACCCGGACGTCATCTCCTCGATCGCCGAGGAGGACCTCCACATGACGATCCAGAAGATCAACCCGCAACTCGCCGACGGCACTCGCGTGGACGACGACGCGCTCAAAACCGCCGCCGTCGCGGTCCAGAAGGAACTGGCCAGCCTGGAGCCGTTCACCGTCGAGATCGGTCCCGCCCGGGCTTCCGGCTCCGCCGGCATCGTCGAGATCTGGCCCGAGCAGGGACCGGCCGAGCTCTACCGGCGCGTGCGCGCCGGCCTCACCGTGGCCGGCCTGCAACTACCGCCCCCGGAAGAGAACTTCTGGTGCCACATGTCATGCGGCTACGGTGTCCAGGACACCGACACCCCCGAGCTGGCCGCCCGTTCCGACCGGCTCGCCTCCGACTTCGGCCGACGGATCCGACCGGGCGTCCGTACCAGCGCCACCGTCTCCAGTGTGTGGCTGGTGTGGGAGCGCCAGCACCCCGCCTCCGCGCGCTACAGCTTCGAGCGCGTCCACCAACTGCACGTCGGCCAGTCCTGACAGCTGGAGTGGGCCGCACCGCCATCGCGGCGCGGCACCACGACCACCTACGCAAGGAAGAGGAGACCGTGGAGAAGTTCGTCCCGAAGTTCCAGGGCACGCCCTGGCCCGACGGTGCCCGCATCCTGCACGTCTACGCCGTTCCGGACCTGACGACCGACCTGCCGCTGGCCAGCCTGGTGGGCGAGTGTCGCGAGGCGATGCGTCCGTTCCCGATCACCGCGCTGAGCGACGACACGCTGCACTGCACCATCGAGATGGTCGCCGACACCACCTCCGACAAGATCACGGCTCCGGAACGCGACGAGCTTCTCGCCGCGCTGCGCAAGCACCTCGCCACCGTCGGGCCGCTGGAGGTAGTGGTCGGCTCTCCGATCGCCAACCGGGCCGGCGCGTTCCTGGACATGTCGCCGGACGAGGGCCTGGTCGACTTGCGAGAGCGGGTCCGCGACGCGATCCGCGAGGTCCGCGGGGCCGGCGCGCTGCTTCACGACGGTGGGCGGCACCACATCTCGCTCGGCTACGCCTGGGCCGAGGCCTCCTCGGACGCTCTGCAGAGGGCACTTCGGCGGATCTCGCCCAGCCACGTCCCCGTCCGCTTCACCAGCGTCCACCTGCTCGACGTCCGATTCCAGCAGCGTCCCCGGCCCCTCGGCGAGAGCGCCTGGGAGCTGTCCTGGGAGCCGGTGACGACCATCGAGCTTCCGGGCAATCCTGCCGACGCCGGCTCCCCGCTCGGGGCTCGCTGACCAGCCGGTCGCCGGGCCCGTCCGCTTTGGGCGGGCCCTGAGCCCACCGCCTCCCACACGTTTCCACGGACAACCGAGCGCGGCGGCCCGATCGTCCTATGCTGATCGGCGATCAGGGTGTGGTAGCCCACGGCTGCGGCGGCTCGGGTCGTCCCGGCCGCGACAGCACGTCCGGCAACAGCGGTCGTGGTGCGCCACACCCAGTCCCGCCCTGCCGAGGGACGGGAGCCGGCTCCCCACGGACCGAGCGCCCCGTCGGCGCGTACGGAAGGAGCAACGAGAGATGCCGCTGACACCGGCCGCCGGTGCCTGGGACGAGGCCGTGCGCAGGGCCACGCCGCTGGTGGCCTCGTACGAGTACGGCGGGATGGACGAGAACAACTGGAACCATGTCGCCGCGCGGGACATCATCGCCGTGGTGCTCTACGCATTGCACCTGCGTGACGGCGTTCCGGTGGGGGACGTCCAGTGGCGGCGGGTGCTCTGGCACGTGTGGGACGACCGCCGGGTGGCGGCGCTGGCCGAGGAGGCGCTGCCCGCTGCCGGCCATGATCTGTTCCCGCTGGCCGAGCTGACCGGCCCGGCCGATCCGGTGGCACAGCGGTGGCGGTGGCTGACCCGCACGTGGGAGCCCCTGGGTTGGGACGGCAGTGTGCCGGCCCTGGCGGATGGGCGGGCGCGGGAGCCGTTGTGGGGCGGGATGAGCCGCAACTTCGCCGTGATGTCGCCGGACCCGGCACTTGAGCTGTGCGCCGATGACGCGGCCAACGCCGTGCAGGCGCACATCGCCAAGGAGGTCAAGGCGCTTCGCCGGTTCGACCGGGTGGAGATCACCGGCGGGGAGTGGAAGAGGAACCGCGGGTACGTAATGGTGCTGGCGTGGGCCCTCGACGACGATCAGCAGATCACCGAGGGCCCCATCGGGTACGAGGTCGACCTTGACAACGTCGACGGTGACCAGCGGATCTGGGCCGACGACCTGCGGCAGTGCGACGACGTGCGCTGGCCCCAACGGCCGAAGCGAACCAAGAAGTACCTGCCGCGGGACACCACGCTCCCTCCCCGCCCGTCGTGCGCCGAGGAGTTGGAGGCGCTGCTCGGCCGGGTGGCCAACCCCGCTGTGTTGCCCGAGCGGCTGCGCGAGGTGCTCGCCGTAGCCGATGGGCACTACGTGGTCTCGTTGGAGCGGCAGGCCAGCCCGGCGCCGGAGCGGCTGTCCTGGCAGGTCACCTGCCACGTCTACGAGTTCGAGGACGACCGTGATCCGGTGGAGCTTTTCCACATCGAGGTCCGCACCCATGTGAACGACGATCCCCGCCACTACCTGGCATTGGACCGGGGCGACGTACCGTCGATCCTCGCGCAAGTGCGCGCTGAGCTGGGCTGACGACTCGCCTTGCCACGGCGTGCCCCGCCCTGGAACGCTGGGTCCGGGCATCATCATCACCGGAATCACGGCGGACTGTTCGTGATCCACACATGTAGGGGGCGGCGCCATGCTGATCACGGACTCCCGGTTCGCGGAGGCGCGCACTCTGGCCGAGCAGGCGGTGGCCGACGAGCGGCTGGACCTCGGCGACGAGTGGATGGCCAGGTGGGCGGAAGTGACCGCCGACACCGAGCGCACGACCGCGGTACTGGCGGCCTGGGCCCAGGTCGCGTCCGTCATTGCCCCGCCTGAGCGGCAGTTCACTAAGGCACCCGAGGCGGAGGCCGACTCGGCGTGGGTGCGCGAGGGACAGGTGCTCGTCTCGGCGGCTCTCAAGGGCACCGCCGCCGACCTCGAGGACACCGCTTCCCTGTGCGCCCGCCGGCTCGACCAGGAGGGCCGGGCATGGCTGATCGGCCAATGGGCCACCACCTGGATTCCGGCTGCCCTCCACCTCGCGGGCTCGGTGGACGACCTGGCCGCCATGGTGGAGCGTCACCGCGCTGTCGCGGGCGAGGAGCAAGGCGGTTGGGTGGAGGCCGCTGCTTGGGTGGTCTGCGCGTTCGCCGCTCAAGGGGGCGACCGTCTGGCGAACGCCCGGATGCAGGAGCTGGCCGATGCCGGGCACGCGGGCGACCTGTGGCGCACCTGGGTGCAGGTCGCGCCCTCGCTGCTCACCCTCCCGCTCGACCCTCCCTACGAGCACCCCGAGCCGGGCTTCCCGACCGGACTGGTGAACCGCGCGGTCGAAGCGGCCGTTCACGGCCACGCCCGCCAGCTCCAGCAGCTGGAGGCCGAGTTCGCGCGGCACGACGACGCGACGACCTCCATCCTGCTCATGGAACTGGCCGCGATGCTCTCCGCACGGTGGAACGTGCCGCGCGAGCGGGCGGCACGCCGCGCTGCCCGTGGTGAAGGTCCCGCGCAAGGCCTCCCGGGGGAGGAGTTCCTGGACCTGATGCCGCCGCAGATGGTCGAGCGCATGGGCCGGATGGGCGGACTGACCAACCGCGCCGTGCTCGCCTACATCGACGGCGACCCGGACACGCTCGCCGCGATCGTCGACCGGATCGGCACCTGGGACGACGAGCCGGGCCGCCAGCCTTACCCGCTGCCCCGCTACCAGCACGCCGCCAAGACCGCCATGCAGCTGGCGAACACCTTCTTCGATGTCGCCGCAATCAACGGCCAGCACATCGCGAACTGGGCCGTCGCCGACGGCGCCGCGCAGCTGGTCGAGCAGCACGCTCCCGCGCAGCACCGGCAGGAGGCCGTCGCCCGGCTCGCGGTCCTGCGCCACGCTGGCGACGCGGCCAACTTCAATGACTCCGACCTCGACGGCGAGGCCGGGTTCCTGGCGTTCACCGCGACTGCCGCCTTCCTCGGCATGGACCGCCGGGTCGCCGCATCCCGTGAGACCGTGCGCCTGAAGCTGATCGAGCACATCCGCCAGGACGAAGCTGCCGCGCTGCGGGTGCCGGCGCGCGAGCGGATCACGAGCATCAGCGACGAGGAGGCGCTCGCGTTCCTGGACGACCTGTACGGCGAGGGCTACCCGCTGCCTCGCGACCCGCAGGAGCGGGCCGTGTGGGAGCAGGACATCCTCGCCGTCATCAAGCAGCACCTCCTGGAAATCCCTGCCGCCTCCACCACCCCGGACCAACGGCGCGCTCTGCACGGCCGGCTGATCGCCATCCTCCAGGCCGCCGCCGGCACCCCGCACCGAACCCCCAAGCCCCGCCCCCGCGACGGGGTAGTACGCAACCAACCGAAGAAGACCACCAAGCGCAAGCGGAAGTAGCCCCGCTCAGCAGCAACCCGAACACCGGCACCGACCGAGCGAGGACTCGCCACCAGTACACAGTGGCGAGCGCGTTCCCAGCTGGCCACGCGCATAGCTTGTGCGCATGCCCTACGCGGGCTCTCAGCTTGTCTCCACGGCTGCCGCCCGTTCGCAGTCGCCACTGAGGACGGCGATCTGAAACCGCACCGCTACCGAGGGCTGGGGCCGACAAGAGCGGAGGTTCGGCCTGATTCCAGGAGGGAGGGCCCCGCCAAAGCGGTGCCCTCCATCAGCTCACGGCGCAGGCGGTAGTTGATCCGCGCTCGCAGCCGCCCTTCGAGCAATACGGCCGGATTCCTGCATATCTGACGGATCACTGCGACGGAGCACAAATATTTTGGCCAGAGCGAGAAGGCTCGGCCCTGAGAGTGCCGCGGCCAACCAAGGCTGAGCAGGAGCAACGGCAACAGCGGAAATCAATAGTGAAAGCGATAGCACCACACCGGAAATCAAACCGCTCATCCGGTAAATATGACTCCTCCTTCGGTCTGCATCCCGCAGTCCGATTTCTGCCTTCACCTTTTCCGCCGCCGCAACACGCTTGGCTTCTGAGTCTGCCGCAGCAGCCTGCCTTTCCTCCCGGGCGCGAATGTCATCCAGCCTCCTCATGCGCGCCTCATGCTCACGCTTGAGCTGAGGCTCCAAGGCCTTCAAAGCCAGTTCCAGCTTCTCAGGACCCAGCACCTCCCCCCATTTGGCGGCAATATCGAGACCAGCGCTGACCATTAGGTCCTCTGGCGGCTGGTTTTCGGCCGAGCCTGTCATCTCCGCGCCCCTCCCCCGTCGGATCCTAGGTTGACAAAATCACCGCTTGCCGGTTCAGGCGGGGGCCCCAAGCGCATAAACAATCGACCAAGAGCACTATCAATATTGTCATGCGCAGCCTCAATATCCTCACCTTCGCCCATGAAGCCGGCGCGAGCCTCATCCAAATCACTCGCATCACGAATATTCTGCCGCTTCCCCTGCCACAGAAGGGATGCCCGGTACCGGAGCTCCCGGAGAGCACTCCGATCGCCCCATCTCTCGGCGGTGCCGTCGCGCGTTCCGGAGATTGAGCTTTCCCCTGCCCAAGAGCCGTAGCTGGCACCAGTTCGCGCCCGGCTGCCAACCAGCGTGGTCTCCGCCACAGGGAGATGAACCGCTGGCTCTGATCTCCAGCCCTCCAGTCCACCGCTGTCCCAGGCCAGGGGTTTGGCGGGAATCCACCCATGCGCCGGGAGAAACGGCTTCAGGAGCTCTCTCACTTCCGCCAGCTCCGGCCTGTCCTTCGGATGCCGATCCAGCATTGCCATTACGAGAGCAGCCAGACCTTCTGGCACCTCCGGCCGGAGATCGGAGGGATGCTCAGGGATTTCCGTGACCTTTTTCCGAAGAATCTCGTATACCGATCCATCGGCTCCGAATGGAACCCTCCCCGTCAGCAGCTCATACAGGACCACGCCAAGGGAATAGACATCGGCACTGAATTCGACGGGAATATCGGAAACCTGCTCAGGCGCCATATAAAGAGGGCTTCCCGTGATTCCCTCGCCAACTTCTGCAAGTTGGACAGGCTTCCCCACGCTGTAGGCGAGCCCAAAATCAATCAGAGTGGCGAGCCCCGAGTCGTCCAGCAGCACATTGCTCGGCTTAATGTCGCGATGCACAAAACCTGCGGAATGAACGCCCTGAAGAATCTCCGCAATCGAGTCCGCAAGCGCGGCAGCCTGGTGGGCGGGCAGGTTTCCAAGGCGGTCGATCAGGTCATTGATCGGCGCCCCTTTAATGCTCTCCATTGCGATGTAGTAGACCCGCTTGCCGAGCCGGTTGACCCCCGCTCCGGAGTCATAGATTTCCGGAATACGGAGGTGACGCAACCTCAGCATCACCTCCGCCTCACGCTTGAAACGATCAGACAATGCGGAGGACGCTTCGCGCTCCACCAGCAACTTGAGCACAACTCTTCTATCGAGCGCCCGGTCTTGGGCAACCCAGACCTGGGCAATCCCTGCCGAGATGGGCCGCAGTAGCTCGTACCGCCCAGCGATTACGTCGTCGTCGCTCACCATCCCCCCTCTCGCTGCTGAGACTATCCGACCCAGCGTCAAGCACACAGGCCACAGAAGTCGGCCCAGAGCCTCTGGCTGGCACCCAGCGTGCGCTTCTACTAGTTGATCAGCCCTGGCATTGGCGTACCAGCGCGGTCACCCTCATGTGACCCGCCGGACTGTAGGGCCAACTCAGCGGAAATCCCGTTGCTCACCCAGACCCACTGCCGCTTCCATGACCCGATGGAGACAACAACTCCCTTTGCTGCCAGCATCTTTCGTCGCGACGGATACTGTGTGCTGCCCGATGTCCTCACGTATGAGCAGGTGACCCGCTGGCGCTCGCTGCTAAGTCGGCACTTGGCGGCCCAGCCGCCCGCGCCCGACCGCACCGGCCCGTACTTCCTGTGGCCAGCCCTCGTCAGCGACACCGAGCTGCAAGCCCTCTACGAGGACAGCCACGTCGCCGACACCGTTCGCCTGTTCTTGCGCGCCGGGGTCTGCCTCCCGGCACCCGAGGTCGCTCAGCTGGCGTTCACCCTGCCTCCACACCCGCACCACCCCGGTGCCCCGCACATCGACGGCCTTACACCCACCGAGGATGACGGCCGGCCGGGCACTTTCACCGTCCTGGCTGGCCTGCTGCTGACCGACCAGAGGCAGCACGACTGCGGCAACCTGTGGGTTTGGCCCGGCACCCACCTGCGTACCGGCGCCTGGCTACGCGAGCAAGGGGCGGACGCACTACGCGACGCCGCGCCCTACCCGCCCGTGGAACTTCCAGCCCCGGTTCAAGTCATCGGTCCGGCCGGAAGCCTGGTCCTCGTCCACTACCTGCTCGCCCACAACATCGGCGGCCATTTCGGCTCCGCCACCGACGAACGGCGCGAGACCGTGTACTTCCGACTGCGGACCGACGGCCACCGCGAGCGCTGGCGCGAAGCGGTCACCGAGCCGTTGCTGGAGTTCGCTAAAGCAGCCCCCGAGCCCGGCCTCGGCGTCGTCACGGACGACGGGCGGTGATCGCCTCCGTGTGGACCCGCTCCTCGAACACGCCCGACGGCTCGAGGGACAGCAGGGTCTCACGCACGTCGCTCACGAACGCCTTCGTGTCCGGTCCGAGTTGGCGCGGGCCGCTGCAGCTGTAGGACAGCTGCAGGCCGGCCACCTCGTCCATCATGCGGTGACCATGCAGTCACGATCCGGGCGAGCGGGGAACGGCCGGCACGTCCTGGCGGCGATCTTGTGGGTACGCGAAGGTTCCGCGGTCGACCCGGCGCTCAGACCCCAACTGATTGCCGCATTCATCCTGGCCGCCACTCGCATGGGCGGCCAGGATGAGCCCTCTATGCACACAACTTGTGTGCCTCTCCCGCTCCGAAGGCCCCGTGACCCTCGACCGCCCCGCCGTAACCCGTGACGCCGAGTAGCGCCAGCAGGTCCGAGGTCACAACGCGGTAGGCACTACCGAGTCGCAGGACGCGGACGGGGTACTCGCCTGCCTTCGCGAGCGCATACCCGGTGGACCGGCCGATCCTCAGCGCCCGGTTGGCCGTGTCGAGGTCGATCGCCACCGGAAGGGCGAGCAGTTCGGGCGCGCTCATGCCGTCAGAGGTGGGTGCCGTCATGATGCTCTCCTGATCGCTAGACGTGCTGCGGTGATGCCGTCAGTTTGTATCACGGAGTTGCGGCGGCACTTTTTCTGATCGTAAAGTGCTTCCATGACCCCAGAGCTTTGGTCGACGACCTTCACCACCCGGGTAGCACAGTCCATGCGCGAGGCCCGGAAGGCGGCCGGCCTCACGATGTCGGCGGTCGCGGACGGCTGTGCCGCTCGCGGCCTGCCGGAGATCACCGATCAGACGATCAAGAACCTGGAATCAGGACGCCGGAGCACCATCACGCTCACCGACTTCGCTGTCCTCGCAGACGTGCTCGGGGTGCCACCGATCACCCTGCTGTTCCCTCTAGGTTCCGCCGAGACCGTCGAGGTTCTGCCCGGCCAGGAGGTCCCCACCTGGGATGCACTTGCCTGGTTCACCGGGGAGACACCGGCCGCAGATCCGGCGCCACCGGGGAGCGCTCGCGACGTGCTGGACACCTTCCGGGCGCACGCCGACCTCGCCGCCGCCGCCAGAGCATCCGCAGCACTGGCAACAGAGCGGCGCCGGGCCGCGAGCACCACACCGGCCCCGGACCGCAAAGCCGCTCTTCTGGAGCTGGCCGCTGGTTATGAGGAGTACGCGGACGCTGACCGCAAGGAGCTGGCCTCCTTCCGGAAGCGGATGCGTGAGCGGGGTCTCGTCCCGCCCGTGCTCCCCGACGATCTCTCGGCCGTCGATCAGGCCGAGGACGCAGTACGCACAGAAGACAGAGAATGAAGGAAGCTACGTGAAGGAACCCATACGCAAGATCGTCCACAAGGACGGCAGCGTCCGCTACCGCCTGGTCGTTGACATCGGCGTCACCGCCGAGGGCAAGCGCAAGCAGCTCACTCGGACCTTCAAGACCAAGAAGGAGGCGATGGCCGAGCTTTCCCGCATACGTCACGAGCTCGGCACCGGCTCGTTCGTGGCCCCGAGCAAGATGACGCTGAACGACCTTCTGGACATCTGGCTCAAGAGCGCGACGCGCGACGTCGAGGAAGGGACCGCATCCAACTACGAGAGCGCGATGGTGCCGGTGCGCGCGCACAGCGGCCACAAGGAACTCCAGAGCCTCACCGAGGACGACATCGAGGCCCTCGTGGACTGGATGCTGACGAGCGGTCGTCGTCGCGGCGGGCGGCCCGGCACCGGACTCGGCGTCAGGAGCGTGCGGCTGGCCCTGGGCCGCCTGCGCGCCGCGCTGAACCTCGCCGCACGCCGCGGCCTGGTGGTGCGCAACGTCGCCCAGCACGTCACGATCTCACGCGAGGCCAAGAAGAAGGCGGAGGCGAACAAGCCCAACAACATCCCGTGGCACGAGGCCGAGGTCAAGGCGTTCCTCAGCGCCATCAAGGGTCACCGCCTCTACGCCGCAATGATGCTGGCGCTCATCGCCGAACGCCCCGCCGAAGTCTGCGGCGCGCGCTGGGACGAGGACGTCGACCTCCATGCAAGCGGCACGATCGCCGTCCAGAACACCCGCACCATCGTCTACGACCGCACACTGGAGAAGGGATCGCGCAACAAGGTCGTCGAGAAGGACACCAAAACCGAAGCCGGAAAGCGCACTCTCCCCCTGCCGGCACCCGCCCTCAAGGCCCTGAAGAATTTCAAGGCGATCCAGGCGGCGGAGAAACTCTCGGCCGGAACCGCCTACAACGACACCGGATATGTTCTCGTGGACGAGCTGGGAAACCCGCTCAAGACGGACAAGCTCCGGCGCGAGGCGTACAAGCTCATGGAGACCGCCGGCGTTCGCAAGGTTCGCCTCTACGACGCCCGCCACGCCACGCTCTCCTGGATGGCCAACAACGGCGTCCCGGACACCGTGGTCTCCGCCTGGGCCGGTCACTCGGACCTCAGCTTCACGAAGCGGGTCTACGTGCACCCCGACCCGCAGAGCCTCAAGGCGGGTTCGGAGAAGCTCGGCGAGCTGCTCGGCTGACCATGATCATTACCGATGTGAGAAGTTGTGAGAGGCAGGCCCTGAAAACGATCAAGGGCCCCGCTCCACTCTCGTGAAACAAGGCCCTGACCTGCGACAATGGAGCGAACTCCAGTCGGGACGACAGGATTTGAACCTGCGACCCCTTGACCCCCAGTCAAGTGCGCTACCAAGCTGCGCCACGTCCCGTGGTCTCGTGCCGTGCGGCGGAGCCTGGGGGGCTCAGCCGGGTGGCTTTTCGACCTTGTCTCCGGTTTCCCGGCGACGTGGAAAACAATACAGCACGTCGGGGGGTGCTCGCTGCCAGGTTTGGGGTGGGTGGGTCAGGGGGTCGGGTGGCGGGCGTCGTAGGTGAGGAAGGC
Source organism: Kitasatospora sp. NPDC058190 (assembly GCF_042883685.1). Classification (NCBI taxonomy): domain Bacteria; kingdom Bacillati; phylum Actinomycetota; class Actinomycetes; order Kitasatosporales; family Streptomycetaceae; genus Kitasatospora; species Kitasatospora sp. NPDC058190. The sequence goes on along the minus strand of NZ_JBHVVI010000051.1, from coordinate 46,792 downwards.
GGGGCGGCGGGCGGCGAGGAGGAGGACGGCGGCGGCGCAGGCGAGGCCGCCGGTGATCACGGAGGTGGCGGGACTGGTGAGGGCGGCGACGGCGCCGGACTCGAAGTCGCCGAGGCGGGGACCGCCGGCGACGACGACGGTGAAGATGCCCTGGAGGCGGCCGCGCATCTCGTCGGGGGCGGCGACCTGCATCATCGTGTTGCGGAAGATCATGCTGATGGTGTCCGCGCAGCCGGCCACGGCAAGCAGCAGGAGACCGAGCCAGAGGTTGTGGAGGGCGCCGAAGGCGGCGATGGCGAGGCCCCAGGCGGAGACGGCGGCGAGGACCGCGGCGCCCTGGCGGTGGACCCGGCTGACCCAGCCGGAGAACAGTGCGCCGATCAGGGCGCCGACGGCCGGGGCGGCGACCAGCAGGCCAACGGTGCGGGCGTCGCCGCCGTAGAAGGTGACGGCGATCGCCGGGAAGAGGGCGCGCGGCAGACCGAAGATCATCGCGGCCAGGTCGGCGAGGAAGCTGGTGCGCAGGTTGGGTTGCTCGCGCAGGAAGCGCAGCCCGTCGAGGACGGAGGCGCGGCCCTTGCGTTCGCCGAGCGGTCGCATGGCGGGCAGGCGCCACATCGCGTAGAGGGTGCCGGTGAAGGCGGCGGTGTCGACCAGGTAGGCGGCCTGGGCTCCGTAGGCGCCGATCAGGACGCCACCGAGCATCGGACCGACGGTCATGCCGAGGTTCATGCTGACGGTGGCCAGGGCGTTGGCCGCCGGGAGCTGGTGGCTGGGGACCAGCCGGGGGATCATCGCGGAGCGGGCGGGCGAGCTGAGCGCGAAGAACCCGGCCTGGACGGCGACGGCCGCGTAGAGGACGGCGACCAGGCCGAGCCCGGCGATGGCCTGGACGGCGAGGACGGCGGAGACGGCGGCGAGGCCGGCCGAGCCGATCAGGCCCAGCTTGCGCCGGTCGACGGTGTCGGCGATCGCGCCGCCGTACAGGCCGAAGGCGACCAGCGGGACGAAGGAGAACAGCCCGACCAGGCCGGTCGCGAAGGCCGAGCCGGTCATGGCGTAGATCTGGACGGAGACGGCCACGGCCGTCATCTGCTGGCCTATGGAGGACACCACCTGCCCGAACCAGACCCGGCGGTAGTCGGCGTGGTCGCGCAGCGGACTGAGATCGGCGAAGGCCCGTCGGTACCAGGGCGCGGGCCCCACGACCACCTCAGAGGCCGGTCCGGACGACGGAACGGAATCGGCTGACGGAACGGGGGCGGAGGGCGAGGCGGGATCGGACGATGGAGCGGGTTCGGAGGGCGGAGCGGGATCGGTGGCTGAATTGGCAGGATGATTGGTCGACACAGCCCCCATGCTCCGCCCCGTCCCTCACCCACTCCACACCGGGTCGACCCCGCGCCCCGCACCCCGCGCCCCGCGCCGCCGAACCCCCGCCGGACTACCGCGTCAGCACCTGCTTCTCCCCCGCCTCCACCGCGAAGTCCAGCCGGTTGCCCGGCGGCGGGAACGGGCAGATGAAGTGGTCCGCGAAGGCGCAGGGCGGCAGGTAGGCCCGGTTGAAGTCCAGAACGGTGCGGCCCTCCGCGTCCGGCGCCGGCAGGGCGATGAAGCGGAAGCGGTAGGTGTCGACGCCGCTGGTCGCGTCTGCGATGACGCCGCTGAGGCGCTTGCCGGAACGGCTGACGGTCAGCGTGCGGTGCTCGCCGGCCACGGTGAACTCGATCTTGCCGGTGACGGCCAGCGGGCGGTCCTTGCCGTCCGCGTTCGGGACGACGACCGACTGCGTCTCGTCGTCGAAGGGGGTGTAGACGGCGGGTACGGCCCACTCGGGGGCGTACGGGTACGCGGAGATGCCCGCGAAGGCGGCCCGGCCGGGCGCGGCCGGGTCGAACACCCGCAGGGCGAGCTCGCCCTCCCGCTCGATCGGGACGAGCAGCAGGTCGCCGAGGACGGCGGTGTCGGCGGCCCGGTCGGTGTCCGGGCGCAGCAGCACCTCGCCGTCCACCGGCCCGTTCGCGCCCGCGACGCTGATGCCGTCGGCCGCAGCCGCCCGCACCCGGACGCCCTCGGCGTCGGCCCACCAGTGCCCGGGCAGGCCCGGGAGCTCGGCAGGCCGGGGCTCCAGCCAGTGCGTGCCGGTAAGTGCGAGCTGGCCGTGCGGCGCGCTCACCGATGCCGCCCGACTGTCGCTCCAGTGCTTCCAGTCCTCCGCTGCTGTCGCCGTCATCGGTCAACCCTCCCGGTCCGGTCTGCGGGCGGCCCGCCGTTCGAGCCGTCCGTCTCGGTCATCCTCGACAACCTCATCCTCCACAACACCGCCCGCCGGGCCGGATCATTCCCCGCTCCCGGGAAGCCGCCGATATCGCAAGAAGACTGCAAGAAGACTGCAAAGGGACTGCATGGGACTGCATGGAGGGCGCAATACGGCGGCAACACCCGAAGCTCAGCCGTTCAGCGGGCGGAACAGGCCCTCCTGCACCACCGACACCACCAGCTGTCCGTTCCGGTCGAAGATCTGTCCGCGCGCGAGGCCGCGCGCGCCGTGGGCTATCGGGGACTCCTGCTGGTAGAGCAGCCAGTCATCGGTCCGGAACGGCTGGTGGAACCACATCGCGTGGTCCAGCGAGGCCATGTCGAAGTGCCGGGTGCCCCACAGCGGCTCGACGGGGGCGCGGACCGCGTCCAGCAGCGTCATGTCACTGGCGTAGGTGAGGGCACAGACGTGGATCAGCGGGTCGTCCGGCAGCGGACCGTTGGTGCGCAGCCACACGCCGCTGCGCGCCTCGACGCCCGCCAGCTCCTCCTTGCTCCAGCGAAGCCGGTCGACGTAGCGGATGTCGAAGGGCTGGTGGCGGCTGATGAACGGGGGCAGCTCGCCGAGCCGGGAGCCGACCTCCTCCAGGGCGCTGGGCAGCTCCTCGGGGGCGGGGACCGCCGGCATCGGGTACTGGTGCTCGATGCCGCCCTCCTCCGGTCTGTGGAAGTCGGCGGTGAGCGCGAAGATCGACCGGCCGCCCTGGATGGCGAGCACCCGACGGGTGGTGAAGGAGCGGCCGTCGCGGATGCGGTCGACCTGGTAGACGATCGGCACGCCGGGCACCCCGGGGCGCAGGAAGTACGCGTGCAGCGAGTGGACGGGACGCCCGCCCTCCACCGTGCGTCCTGCCGCGACCAGCGCCTGTCCGGCGACCTGGCCGCCGAAGGTGCGCTGCAGCGCCTCCTCGGGGCTGCGCCCGCGGAAGATGTTCAGCTCTATCTGCTCCAGGTCGAGCAGATCCACAAGGTCGTCAACGGGGGTACCCATGCGCGCGCTCCCTCTCAGGACTTCGATCGATTCTCCAGCTCAATCGAATTCTCCGGCGACCCGGGTCATTCCCGCGCACCGGGCTCGAACGACCAATTCACTCGAACGAGTAATCGATCATGCGCACAGATGACGGACACCTCGCAACGGACACCTCACGATGCGGATGCCTCGCACCAGAACACCTCACGGCCGCCGCCTACCCCGCCAATCCCGACTCCCGCACCGTGACGTTGAGCCGCCCGACCATCCCCAGCCCCGGATCCGCCGTCCCGGGGAGCGTCCGCACCACCCCGTGGTACGCGAACCGGACCGGCCCGCCGAACACCAGCAGGTCCCCGCTGCGCAGCTCCAGATCCGTCCACGGCCGAGTCCTGGTCTCGGTGTTCCCGAGCCTGAACACGCAGCCGTCGCCGAGCGAGAGCGAGACCACGGGCGCGCCCGTCCGCTCGTCGCGGTCCTGGTGGAGGCCCATCTTCGCGCCGTGCGGGTAGTGGTTGACGATCGCGATGTCCGGCTCGTACGCCGCCGCTCCCGCGATCTCGCCGACCCGCTCCCCGTACGCGTCCGCCACCGCCCGCCGGGCCAGGTCCCCGAGCAACGGCGGGAACGGCTTGACCGGCGCACCGTCCTCGGCGACCCGCGCGTACCCGTACGGATACCAGTGCCAGCCGAGGCTGACCATCCGCACCGACATCACCCCTCCCGTCGGCATCCGCACCGCGTGCAGCCCGGCCGGCGGGCGCGCCCACTCCCGGCAGGAGGCGATCAGGCGCAGCTGCGCTTCGGGGTCCAGCCAGCCGGGCAGGAGCACGGCCCCGGGCGCGGGCTCGACGCGCTCCCGGGCGGCGGAGCCCCCGGGCAGGTCGCCGAACAGCTCACCCTGGATCACCCCACCATCCTCCCCCACCACCCGGCCGGCAGCCCACCCGCCTACGCCCCGCCGATCAACCCCAACTCCCCCGCGCGGGACGGCCAGGCCTCCCACCCCTGCTGCCGCAGGATCTCCTCCCCGACCGTCGTCTGCTCCCGCCGGCTCGCGCGGGCGGGCCGGTCCGCGAAGTGCAGGGCCCCGGACTCCTCCCAGGTGGAGGGCCGGATCTGCGGCCCGCCGTAGAAGCCGTTGCCGGTGTTCGCCTGCCAGTTGCCGCCGCTCTCGCACTCGGCGAGCCCGTCCCACACCAGGTCGGCGACCCGCATGGCCGCACCGGCCCGGAGACCGCCCGAGACGACGACCATCACCACCGCCACGGCGACGACCATCACCACCGCGACGGCGACCCCCACCCGTACCCCGACTCCCCCAACCCGCTCGTCAGACGATTCCGGCACGACAGCCGACCCTGGACAGCCCGTACCCCCACCCACCCCGACACGCCGAAAACGCCGACGGCCGCTCCCCCGCACAGCGGAGAAGCGGCCGTCAGATTCCGAGCGCCGAAGCCCGAGCCTCAGATGCTCAGGGTCTGACCGGGGAGGATCAGGTCGGGGTTGCCACCGACGACCTTGGCGTTGTTCTTGTACAGCTCGTGCCAGTCCAGGCCCTGCGCGGCGGCGATGGAGCTCAGGGTGTCACCGGACTTGACGGTGTAGCTGCCCTTGGCCGCCGGCTTGGCGTCGTTGGAGCCGGTCCAGGACTTGGCGGCGTCGTTCTTCGACGCGGCGTCAGCCTTCGGCGCAGCCTCGGCCTTCGGGGCGGCGGCCTTGGGCGCGGCAGCCTTCGGGGCGGCGGCCTTGGGCGCGGCGGCCTTCGGGGCGGCGGCCTTGGGCGCGGCAGCCTTCGAGGTGGCGGCCTTCGGCGCCGGGGTCTGCGCCGGCTTGGCGGCAGCGGCACCGGAACCCGCCGAGGTGTCGACGGCGGCCGGGGCGCCGCCCTTGGTCAGACCCGCCTTGACGGAGCAGACCGGCCAGGCGCCGGGGCCCTGGGAGGCGAGGACCTTCTCGGCGACGGAGATCTGCTGCGCCTTGGTGGCCTGGTTGGCCTGCGCGGCGTAGGCGGTGCCGCCGTAGGCGGCCCAGGTGCTGGAGGTGAACTGCAGACCGCCGTAGAAACCGTTGCCGGTGTTGATGGCCCAGTTGCCGCCGCTCTCGCACTGGGCGACAGCGTCCCAGGTGGAGACGGGGGCAGCGGAGGCCGAGGTGGCCGTGACGAGGCCGGCCACCGGCAGGGCCGCGACAGCGGCGCCCGCCACGACAGCCATCCGAACGCGGTTGCGCTTGGTGGCGGCGGAGGTGGTGGCAGCGGCGTTCTCGTTACGGAAGGTCATGAGGTTCCTCTCGACAGCCCCGGGCGGGCATGCGGAACCAGGCCCTGGAGAGGGCCGCGTTCGCTTGCCGCGTCCGTCGGGCGGCCGTGCACGTGTCGGACGTGCCGCTGCCGCCCCGGCCACCCAGCCGCCCGCCGACGACCTGTTCGAGCGGTCGCGTCGGCGGGCACCTGCCGCGCCCGGCCTGAGCCGGGGGGCTGTGCGTCGGGGGTGAGCCCGGGTGGCGCTCGTTGCGCCGCCCAAGAAGCTACGAGCCGGTCGGTGGGGAAACCAAAACTCCACCGGTCTGCCCAGCTCAGCAAAGGGTTACCGGCGGTAATAGCCACACAATCTTGACCGAAATGTCCGTTTTAGCCATTGATTCCTAGATCAAACACCGAGATGACGTGACTCACCTCACGGCTTCATTCCGGCAGTCCTGCCACCGACATCGACAGATTGCGACCAGGAGAACACGCGGCGCGGTCGGATCCGGGGCAATTCCCGTCAGCCTCGACGAGCACCCGTGACGCCTGACACAAGGGCCCGTTGGGCATGTCGACCTCCCCGTGTCCGCCCCCGAACCCCATCCGCATCCACCCGAGGAGACCCAGTGCCGCGCATGCTCGACGTCAGCGACGAGGTCCGGTCCGAGATCGGCGACGACGAGGCCGACCGCCTACTCGGCGGCGGCCGCGCCCCCGACAGCTACGAATGCACCTCCTGCCGCACCCCCGGCGACACCTACGCGGACCCCACCAGCACGGTGCTGTTCGTCGGCGAGGAGACGGCCGTCCTCGCCTTCGCGCACGCCCGCTGCATCCCCTCCCAGGTGGTCCCGGTCTCCGAGGAGCAGCTGGCCGGTGCCGTCCGCAGCATCAGCCAGACCCAGCCCGCCGCCGCCCCGCACCTCGGCGTCCCCGCCCCGGCCGCCCCCACCGAGCCCCTGGCCCAGCCGACCGCGCCCGGCCAGGCCGCCATCCTCGGCATCACCTGCGGGCTGGTCCTGCACGGCAAGGTCGGCCACGCCTCGCTGGTGGTCGAGCCCACCGGCCCGGTCGGCCGCCCCGGCAGCACCTCCGGCGAGGACGAGTTCCTCGACCTCCTCCAGGACGCCGGCTTCCAGCGGGTCACCGACCTCGACGAGACCCCGGACCAGCTGCCCGGCTGGTCGGTCCTGGTCGCGATGGGCAAGCTGCACGCGATCCTGCAGCCTGCCGCGGCCGGTGGCAGCACCGGATGGTGGCAGGCGCACCAGCCGCTCCAGGTCACCGACGCCTGGCGGATGGCGGCCAGTCAGCTCTCCGAGGTGACGATGTACGCCGTGCCGGCCGGCGTGGTCGGCCGTCAGCCCCGCGAGGACCTGCTGCGCCAGGCGCTGGAGCGGGCGGTGGCGCTGGGCCAGGTGGTCGCCGCCTCCCTCCCGCTCGCCGGCACCTGATCGGCCGCTCCGGCGCGCCGGATGGTGGCCGCTGCCGAACCGACCCGGCGGCGGCCACCATCCGGAGTCCGGTCCGCCCCCGGCACTCGGCCCCCGCCCGACGCCGGGAACACCCCGCAGGCCCGCCGCGGTACGCCGAGCGCCCTCACACCCGTCCCGTACGCCGAACGCCCCGCATCCCCGCCGCCTCTCACTCGTTGGCCCCTACGTGTACAGCTACGACGTCTCCGCGTCCTCCGGCCGGTCCGCCACCGCTCTCCGCGCGATCCCCAACATGCGCCCGTCGTACGACGCGGAGCACCCCCACTCGACGACCCCGATCTATGACGAGCTGTACTCCGAGTACCGACGGCTGTTCCGCGCCCTGCCGGGCGACCGCTCCGGCGAGGAGGACCTGAAGTTCACCGGCTTCGCGGTCCGCGACAGCTATCCGCGGCTCGGCGAGCAGCGCCCCTACGAGCCCCAGCAGCAGTCCTTCCACACCTACGCGGGCCAGCTGCCCGGCCTCCCCCAGTTCATGCCGGCCCAGCAGCAGCACTCCCACCAGCACCCCCACCCCGAGCCCGCCGCTCCCACCGCGGCTCCCACCAGCGACGGCTTCGGCCAGGCCGCCCCGGCCGCACCGCCCGGCGCCCAGTTCACCAACGGCCAGGGCTGGGTCGCCGCCGGCTACCTCGGCCCGGCGCCGCACGCCGCGCCCGCGCCGCCCCCGGCCCCCTCCCCGACGCTCGGCACGGCCGCCGGCCTCGCCGACACCCCGTCCACCGGCGGCCGCCACCGTCAGATGCTCTCCCTCCCCCCGGGCCGCACCGGCGACCACCACTGACGCCCGTAGGAACAGCGCCCGTGGGAACGCCCCCTGAGACTCCCTGAGCCCCCCTGAGACCCGCTGAGAACGGCGCCCGCACGAACGCCCCCGGTGAAGCGGCGCGCGGAGAACCGCACCCGGAAAACCGAAAGGGCCCCGCCACCACCGTGACGGAGCCCTTCCAACGCGGTCCGAGAACCGCTGCTTCTACTTCTTCTTGCGCTTCTCCCGCACCCGCACCGAGATCGAGATCGGCGTCCCGACGAAGCCGAACTCCTCGCGCAGACGGCGCTCGATGAAGCGCCGGTAGCCCGCCTCCAGGAAGCCCGAGGCGAACAGCACGAAGCGCGGCGGACGGATGCCCGCCTGGGTGCCGAACAGGATGCGCGGCTGCTTGCCGCCCCGGATCGGGTGCGGGTGGGCGGCCACCAGCTCGCCGAGGAAGGCGTTCAGGCGCGCGGTGGGGATGCGGGTCTCCCAGCCCTCCAGCGCGGTCTCGATCGCCGGGACGAGCTTCTCCATGTGCCGGCCGGTCTTGGCCGAGACGTTGACGCGCGGGGCCCACTGCACCTGGACGAGGTCGCGCTCGATCTCGCGCTCCAGGTAGTAGCGGCGCTCCTCGTCCAGCTGGTCCCACTTGTTGTAGGCGACGACGACGGCGCGTCCGGCCTCGACGGCCATCGAGATGATCCGGGTGTCCTGCTCGGCGAGGGTCTCGCTGGCGTCGATCAGGACGACCGCGACCTCGGCCTTCTCCAGCGCGGCGGCGGTGCGCAGCGAGGCGTAGAAGTCGGCGCCGGCGGTCAGGTGGACCCGGCGGCGGATACCGGCGGTGTCCACGAACTTCCAGGTCTTTCCGCCGAGTTCGATCATCTCGTCGACCGGGTCACGGGTGGTGCCGGCCAGCTCGTTGACGACGACGCGCTCCTCGCCGGCGACCTTGTTCAGCAGGCTGGACTTGCCGACGTTGGGGCGGCCGATCAGCGCGATCCGGCGCGGGCCGCCGGGGGCGGCGTCGCCGAAGGTCTGCGGCGGGGCCTCGGGCAGGGCGCTCATGACGGCGTCCAGCAGGTCGCCGGAGCCGCGGCCGTGGAGGGCGGAGACGGGGTACGGCTCGCCGAGGCCCAGCGACCACAGGTAGGCGGCCTCGGCCTCGGTGGACGGGCCGTCGACCTTGTTGGCGCACAGGACGGTCGGCTTGCCCGCCCGGCGAATGATCTTGATCAGGGCCTCGTCGGTGTCGGTGGCGCCGACGGTGGCGTCCACGACGAACAGCACCGCGTCGGCCTGCTCGATGCCCAGCTCGGCCTGCGCGGCCACCATGGCGTCGATGCCGAGGACGTCGATCTCCCAGCCGCCGGTGTCGACCACCTTGAAGCGGCGGCCGTTCCAGCTGGCCTCGTAGGTGACCCGGTCGCGGGTGACGCCCGGCTTGTCCTCGACGACGGCCTCGCGGCGGCCGATGATGCGGTTCACCAGGGTCGACTTGCCGACGTTCGGGCGGCCGACGACGGCCAGCACGGGCAGCCGGACGTGCTCGGCGCCGTCCACGCCGTCGAAGCCGTCGAGGTCGAAGCCCTCCTCGGCGGCGAGGGCCATGAACTCGGCGTAGTCGGCGGCGTCCAGCTCACCGTGCCCGGTGTCGGAGTGCTCTACGGTCATGTTCGTCTGTTCCGTTTCCCGGCCCGGCCCTTCCCAGGGGCGTGCCGTGCGTACCTGCCCCGCTCGGGGCAGCGCGATGGTTTCCTCCGCGGCACCTTGACGGCCCGCGGTTCATTCAATGGTCGGATGACCAGGTGGCCAGGTGGCCAGGTGGCCAGGTGGTCAGACCGAGGACAGCCCGGCCCGCTCCTCCACCAGCGCGGCGATCCGGTCGATCACCTGCTCCAGGGTGAGGTCACTGGTGTCCACCAGCACCGCGTCGCCGGCCTGGGTCAGCGGCGCCGTCTCGCGCGAGGAGTCGGCGGCGTCGCGGCGGGCGAGGTCGGCGGCCATCGCGGTGATGGTCGCCTCGTCCACGCCCTTGGCGCGCAGCTCGGCCGCCCGGCGCTCGGCCCGGGCCCGCTCGGAGGCGGTCAGGAAGACCTTGACGGTGGCCTCCGGGAACACCACGGTTCCCATGTCCCGGCCCTCGGCGACGATGCCGCGCTCGGCGACCTCGGCGCAGCCGCGCTGCAGCTCCACCAGCCGGGCCCGCACCGCCGGCACCGCGGCCACGGCGCTGACCTGCGCCGTCACCTCGGGGCCCCGGATCGGGCCGGAGACGTCCTGTCCGTCCACCGTGATGGTGGGGCCGTCGGCGTCCGTGCCCGACACGATCACCGGCTTGCCGCACGCGACGGCCACCGCCTCCGCGTCGTTGACGTCGACGTCGTTGGCCAGCATCCACCAGGTCATCGCCCGGTACATGGCACCGGTGTCCAGGAAGCTCAGGCCCAGCCGGGCGGCGACCGCCCGCGAGACGGTCGACTTGCCGGAGCCGGAGGGTCCGTCGATGGCGACGACGACCGGGGCGTGCGCTCGGTCGGCAGTGTCCACGGGGCCGAACCTCTCTCTGAGCATGGAAGCCGGCGCCTGCGCGGGCGGACGGCCGGGGATTTGTCTCCCTCAAGGTTAATGGACCGCCGCCCGCACCCGTTCCGCCGCCCGCTCAGCGCCCCATCAGCCGCTGCAAGGCCGGCTCCAGCCCCGGCCCGAGAGTCAGCATGAAGGTGATGTCCCCGGTCGAGCGGTCGAGGAAGCCGCGATACCAGGCCTCGTCGCCGACCGGGCGGAACACGCAGTCCCCCGCGAAGTTGATGACCGCAGCCGGGCGTCCTCGGGGCGTCAGGCCGTCCCGGGACTCGACGAACAACTCGCGATCCGTACTGATCAGCCGGGCGACCTCCACACCGGTCACCTCCCGCACCCGCTCCCAGGTCGGCTCGCCCTCCCCCGGCGGCCGGCGCTCACCCGGCGCCGCCAGCAGCGTCTCCGTACTGCGGTGGTGGACGGTGAACTCCCCGCCCATCACCGCGGCCAGGAAGCCGTCGTTCCCGACGACCTCCAGCCCCGCCACATCGCCCGGCTCCTGGCCGTCCCCGAGCGGAGTGTCGATGATCACACCAGCCCCCTCGCCCCGACCGCCGTCAGTCCCGAACGCTCCACCCGCCCGCCCGCAGCGCCGCCGCGAGCCGTTTGACCGCCGTCGGTGCCACCGCCAGCTGGACGAAACCGACCTGCTTCCCGTCCGAGTGCTCGATGACGACGTCCTCGATGTTGACCCCGGCGTCGCCGACCTCCCCGAACAGCCGCCCCAGCTCGCCCGGCTGGTCGCCGAGCACCACCGCGACCGTCTCGTACCGGGTGGGCGGCGCGCCGTGCTTGCCGGGGATTCGGGCCTGGCCGGTGTTGCCGCGCCGCATGACCGCCTCGATGCCCTGGGCGCCGGCCCGGCGTTGGCCCTCCTCGACCGCCGCGAGGGCGCGCAGCGCGGAGACGGTCTCGCCGAGGTCGGCGGCGACCTCCTCCAGCACGTCGGCGACGGCGCCCGCGTTCGCGGACAGGATGTCGACCCACATCGCGGGGCTGGAGGCGGCGATCCGGGTCACGTCGCGCACGCCCTGGCCGGACAGCCTTATGGCCGTCTCGTCTGCGTGCTCCAGCCGTGCCGCGACCAGTGAGGACACCAGCTGCGGCGCGTGCGAGACCAGGGCGACGGCCCGGTCGTGCTGGGTCGCGTCCATCACGATCGGCATCGCACCGCAGAGCGCGACCAGCTCCAGCGCGGCGTTGAGCGTGTCGGTGTCGGTGTCGGCGGTCGGGGTGAGCACCCAGGGGCGCCCCTCGAACAGGTCGGCACGGGCGGCCAGCGGGCCGGAGCGCTCCCGGCCCGCCATCGGGTGACTACCGATGTAGTGGACGGTGTCGCAGCCGAGCGCCGCGACCTCGCTGCCCGGGCCGGCCTTCACGCTGGCCACGTCGGTGTACCAGCGCGCCAGGTTGCGGCGCTGACAGTCGGCGAGCACCTTGCCGACCAGCGCGGGCGGGACGGCGATGATCGCCAGGTCGACCGGGCCCTCGGCCGGTTCGGTGGTGCCCGCGCCGAGCGACTCGGCGGTGCGGGCGGCGTCCTGGTCGGCGTCCTCCAGATGGACGGTCAGCCCGCGTGCGGACAGGGCCAGGGCGGCGGAGGTACCGATCAGTCCGGTACCGACGACGACGGCAGTGCGCATGGCGGGTGGCTCTCCTCGATCACGGTTCTCGACTCGACGGTTCGACGATCCTCTGACGATTCTCGCCGGGTGCCGGGACCGGCCGGGAGCACCCGCGCCCATCCTCCCACCCGCCGGACCCCGACCGCCGCCCCGCCCCGCCCCCGTCCCCGGTCCCGCTGGTGGCGGCATCGCCGGCGGCAACCGCGGCGCCTCGGCCCCCGTCCCACACAGTGCACACGCCGCGCCCCGGGAAATCCGGCGACGCCTGCCCCGCCCCGGGGCAGACTGGCCGCCCGGGGGCCGACGCGGCACAACGGCGCCCGGCGGGACGCGCCGCACCGGACGCGAACGAAGGGGTTGCGCATGGACGATCAGCACAGCAGTCACACCGGGCCGTCGAAACCTCCGGCCGTCCCGGCACACCCGTCGGTGCTCGACTCCGTCGTGGTGTACGCCGAGGGCGCGGTGTGCCGCCGCCGGGCCACCGTCCCGGTCCCGCCCGGCGGACGGCTGCGACTGACCGGCCTGCCCGACTCGATGGACGGCAACTCGCTGCGCGCCCGGGTGCTCTCCGGCCCCGCCGGTACGACGGTCACCGAGGCCCGCCTCGAAACCCTCGCCGAACTCCTCGAACCGGGCGAACTCACCACTCTGCGCCGCGAGTTGGACGAGGCCATGGAGCGGCAGAGCGCACTGAACGAGCGCCACCGACTGGTGCTGGCCGCGATCACCGAAACCGCCGCACTGCGCGCCGTGCCGCCGCAGCGCCGCCACGGCGAGCCGCTGCGCCGCACCCCCGCCGAGGCCTGGCTGGAGCTCGCCGACTTCGTCGACGAGCGGCTGGCCCGACTCCAGGAGCGCGCCGAACAACTCACCCGGGATATCGAACTCGCCGACCACGAGCGCGAGTTGGCGGCCGACCGGCTGGAGCGGGCGTCCACCGCCGAGCGGACCGCGCTGATCGAGACCGTCGACACCGTGCTGCTCACCCTGCACACCACCGGCTCGGCCGACACCGAACAGCCCGACCGGGAGCCGGCGCTGGAGCCCGACCTGGCGCTGGAGCTGGAGCTCGAGTACAGCGTCCCCACCGCCCGCTGGGTGCCCGCCTACCGCCTCTCCTACCGCACCGGCTCCGACACCGGCCACCTCGTCCTGCGCGCGGCCGTCGCCCAGCACACCGGCGAGGACTGGACGGGCGTCCGACTCGCCCTGTCCACCGCCGACCTCGACCGCCGCACCGACCTGCCCAAGCTGAGCTCACTGCGGATCGGCCGCAGCCAGCCCGCCCCGCCGCCCTCCGGCTGGCGCGAGCCCCCGGCCGGCCTGTCCGACCTCTTCACCGGCTACGACGCGGCCACCGCCACCCGCGCCGCCGCCGAGCGCGACACCCCGCTCCCGGTGTCCGCCCACGTCGCCGCCAAGGCCGCCCGGATGGCCGGTCGTCCCGGCGGCGCCCACCCCGAGCCGCTCGCGGAGAAGGCGGCGCCCGCCGGCCCGTACGGCGGCGGCTCGCTGAGCGTCCAGGAACCGGGCCAGGAACCGCCCCTGGCACCACCCCAGCCGCCACCCCACGGGGCAGCACCTGCGGCCCCACCGCCCGGCTTCGCCGGCTACGGCGCCCCGCCCGCGCTCTCCGCACCCGCACCCGCACCCGCACCCGCCGCACCGATGCCCCAGGCCCCCGGCGGCGCCATGCCGGCGGAGCCCCGCCGAGCGCGGCTCCGCAGCCCGCGCGCCACCCCGCCCCCGGCCACCGCCGGCCTCGCCCTCGACACCACCCTGCTCGACTACCCCGACCTCCTCCTGGCCGGCCCCGACGCCCCCGCCGACCGGCGCGGCACCCTGCGCCCGAACCCCGTCCGGGTCGAGCGCGACGAGCTGGAGCGGTTCCTCCCCGGCGGCCGTGAGGGCGGCCGCCTCCGCGACCTCGCCCTCCCCCGCCACGCCGTCCCGCCCCGCGAGTCGGCCGGCTCCTTCGACCACCGCTTCGACGCCGCCGCCCCCGCCGACATCCCGTCCGACGGCACCTGGCACACCGTCACGGTGGACGAGATCCCGCTCTCCGTCCGCCCCGAGTACGTCACCGTCCCGGCCGTCGAGGAGAAGGTGTACGCGACCCTGGTGCTCGCCAACCGCACCGACCGCGCCGTGCTGGCCGGCCCGGTCGAGGTCACCGTGGACGAGGAGTTCCTGCTCACCGCCGCCCTGCCCACCCTCGCCCCCGGCGGCACCCGGCGCCTGGGCATCGGCGTCACCGAGAGCATCGAGGTGGCGCGCCGCACCGAGCTGCGCGAGTCCGCCACGGGCATGCTGAAGGGCAACAGCACCGTGCTCGACCACCGGGTGCACGTCCGGCTGGCGAACCGGCTCGGCCGCACCGTCACCGTGGAGGTCCGCGAGCGCGTGCCGGTCACCTCCGACGCCGAGATCCGGATCGAGGAGCGCGCCGACTGGCACGCCCCGACCGAACCGACACCGGACTGCCCGCCCAGCACCCGGCTCTGGCGGGTCGACCTGCCACCGGGCGGCCGCACCGAGCTGGACGGCGGTTACCAGATCAAGATCCCGGCCGGAAAGGCCATCGTGGGCGGAAACCGGAGGAACTGACAGATGACCGGAGCACCTACGCCCCCTCAGGGGACCCCCCTCCCCGTCACCGCCGTCACCTGCCTGGAGGACCGCGCCCAGGTCGAGCGCACGGTGACCGTCGAGCTCGCCGAGGGCGTCCAACGGCTGCGGCTCGGCCCGCTCACCGCCCTCGCCGTCGACCGCACCCTGCGCGCCGAGACCACCGCCCCCGGCACCCGGGTGCTGGAGGCCCGGCTGGTCCGCACCTGGAGCCCCCGCGCCCCAATGCCGCCCGGCCCGGAGGACTCCGCGCTGCGCCACCGGCTGCACGCTCTGGAGGCCGAGTCGCGCCTCGCGGACCAGACCCGGGCCCGGCTGGAGGCCCGCCTCGCCCTGCTCGCCCAGCTGAGCGCCGACCTGCTGCGGGAGGTCGGCGAGGGCGCCGGCGTCGGCGAGATCGAGCGCACCCGCTGGGCCCGCGAGCTGGACCGGGTGGACGCCGAGCGCGAACGCTACGGCGAGGAGCTGCGTGCCACCCACTCCCGGCTGCGCCGCCTGGACCACGAGCGCTCCCAGGCCCTGATCGCCCTGGACGAGGCCGAGCAGGAGCCCGCCGAGCTGGTCGCCCACCTGGAGCTGACCGTCGAGGCCGAGCGGCCCGGCCCGGCCGCGCTGACCGTCAGCCACCTGGTGCCCTGCGCGCTCTGGCGCCCGTCCTACCGGGCCACCCTGGACGACGGCGGCGGCCTGCGCCTGGAGTCGGAGGCGGTGGTCTGGCAGCACACCGGCGAGGACTGGACCGGCGCCCGGCTCACCTTCTCCACCGCCCGCTCCGCCCTCGCCACCGACCCGCCCGCGCTCACCGAGGACCTGCTGACGCTGCGCGAGCGCACCGACGAGGAGCGCCGCACGGTCGAGGTCGAGCTGCGCGAGGAGAAGATCAGCACCCTCGGCCCGACTGCCGCCGTCCCCGGTCTGGACGACGGCGGCGAGGTACGGGTGCTGCCCGCCCCCGCCCCGGCCACCGTCCCCTCGGACGGCTGTGCGCACAAGGTTCCGCTGGGCGCCTTCACCAGCCCGGCGAACGGCGAGTACGCCTGCGCCCCGGAGCTGTCCCCGCTGGTCACCCAGGTGGTCCGGTTCCGCAACGCGGCCGGGCACCCACTGCTGGCCGGCCCGGTCGAGCTGGTCCGCGGCAGCGGCTTCACCGGCCGCGGCGAGCTGCGCTTCACCGCCGCCGGGGCCGACACCGAGCTGTCCTTCGGCAGCTCGGACGGCTACCGGGTGGTCCGCGAGACCGAGGAACGCCAGGCCACCGCCGCCCTGACCGGCCGCCAGACCACCACCCGCACCGTCCGGCTGCACCTGTCCCGCTTCTCCGGTCCGGAGGAGCACGACGAGCAGCTGGTCACGCTGCGCGAACGGGTACCGGTCTCCGAGGTCGCGGCGGTCGAGGTGCGGCTGCGCAAGGAGGAGTGCTCCCCGCCGCCGGACTCCTTCGACGCCGAGGGCATCGTGCGCTGGGACGTCCCGCTCGGCCCGGGCGCCCGCCGCACCCTCACCCTGGTGTACGAGATCTCGGCCTCCGCCAAGGTGGCCGGGCTGTGACCGAAGCGGTCGGGCGGTGACCGAAGCGGTCGGGCGGTGGCCGGAGGCCGGGCCATGACTCCCGACCGCTCGTGACGACCGCTCAGGACTGAAACGGGTAGAAAAGGAACATGATCCTCCACCTCGCTCCCCTGGACGACTGGCTGTCCGACCCCGGCCGCCCGTACGCCGCCGCGTCACTGCTCACCGACGGGTTCATCCACTGCTCCGCGGACGAGCAGACGGCACTCGCGGTGGCCAACGCCTTCTTCGCCGACACGCCCGACCCGCTGATGGTGTTGCTGATCGAGGAGTCGCTGGTGGAACCGATGGTCAAGTGGGAGGCCCCGCACGGAGCACCGCCGCCGGGTGCCACCCCCGGCATCCTCTTCCCGCACATCTACGGCCGGCTGAACCGCTCCGCCGTGGTCGGCCTGGAGAAGGTCGAGCGCGGCCCGGACGGCCGCTGGGTCTCGCTCAGCCCCTGGAGCTGACCGGCTCCGGGACGCTCACAGCCATCCCCGCTCCCGGGCCGCCATCCCGGCCTGGAAGCGGGTGGTGGCCCCCAGCGAGCGCATCAGGCTCTGCAGCCGCCGCTGGGTCGTCCGGGCGCTCCAGCCCAGCGAGCGGGCGATCGACTCGTCGGTCAGCCCCGCCGCCAGCAGGCCCAGCAGCTTGCGGTGGTCGGCCTCCGGCTCCGGCGAGGCGTCCCCGGTGCCGATCGCGGCCTGCAGCTGCACGGCCCGCTCCCACTCCGCCTCGAACAGCGTGTCCAGCGCCTGGAGCAGCGCCGAGGGGTGGATCACGTAGGCGGCGTCCAGCACGCTGTCGCCGACGCTGATCGGGATGACCGCCATCCGGTCGTCCGAGATGATCATCTTCATCGGCAGGGTCGGCCGCACCCGGGCCTCCTCCCCGTCCGCGACGCCGACCAGGATGTTCTTCTCCAGTCGGCCGGGCCAGGCCACGGCCTCCCGGTCGTATATGGTCCGGAACTTCAGCCCCTCCCGCAGCCGCCGCCGCTGCAACGGCATCGGCGCCACCGGGTCCTGGATGTACGGCGGGCGGTCGAAGCCGCGGACCTGGTACTGGCTGGTCTCGGTGATGTGCTCCAGCCGCTGGGCGATCGCCTCGCCGCCGGTCAGCACCTCCACCGAGTGCGCCGGGTCGGTGTAGCGCGAGGCCTCCCGGAAGGCGTCCATCAGCCGGTGCATCTCGGCCCGGGCCTGCCGCAGCTCGGACTCCCGGTGGCCGATCAGGGTGCCGATCGCCACGTCCGGGGCGACCGCCAGGAAGCGCTGCCGGTCCACCGGCGCGCGGGTGGCCATGCCCTGCCGCGCCAGCCGGTCCAGCGCGTGCACGCTCTGCTGGAGGGTCAGGCCGCAGCTCTCGGCCAGCTCCTCCGCGGTGGACTGCGGATTGGCCACCAGCGCCGCGTAGACCTGCCCGTCCGGCTCGGCCAGCCCCAGTGGGCCGAGGGCCTGCCCGGCCGACCGCCCCAGTACTGCATCGGACACGACGCCGTCTCCCCCTGCTCGCCCCGGACACCCCACCGGCGCCCGTCCTGGCGCAGTCCCGCCACAGGGCGGGGCGGTGGTCCAGTGGCCATCCTCTGCCACGGATCATGACGCTGACAAGGCCGTGACCAGGGGTTGCGTCCCGACTCACATACACGGAGGAGGGTCCCCCGCCACCACGGGCGGAGGACCCTCCGACGAACGACCGGTGAAAACCCGGGGGACGGACCCCAGGGCCTACAGGCCGACCTCGCGCATCAGCTGACCGACCTCCGGGTTGGTCAGACGGCGCAGCCAGCCCGACTTCTGGTCGCCGAGCGCGATCGGACCGAAGTGGGTGCGCACCAGCTTCTCGACCGGGAAGCCGACCTCGGCCAGCATCCGGCGGACGATGTGCTTGCGACCCTCGTGCAGGGTCACCTCGACCAGGTAGTTCTTGCCGACGTTGGAGACCACCTTGAAGCTGTCGGCGCGCGCGTAGCCGTCCTCCAGCTCCACGCCCTGGGCCAGCTGCTTGCCCAGGTCGCGCGGGATCGGGCCCTGGATCGCGGCCAGGTAGGTCTTGGTCACGCCGTACTTGGGGTGGGTGAGGCGGTGGGCCAGCTCGCCGTGGTTGGTGAGCAGGATGATGCCCTCGGTCTCGGTGTCCAGGCGGCCGACGTGGAACAGCCGGGTCTCCCGGTTGGTCACGTAGTCGCCCAGGCACTGGCGCCCGTCCGGGTCCTCCATGGTGGAGACCACGCCGGCCGGCTTGTTGAGCGCGAAGAACAGGTAGGACTGGGTGGCGACGGTCAGACCGTCGACCTTGATCTCGTCGTTCTGCGGATCGACCCGCTTGCCCTGCTCGGTGACGAGCTTGCCGTTGACCTCGACCCGGCCCTGCTCGATCAGCTCCTCGCAGGCGCGGCGGCTGCCGACGCCGGCCCGGGCCAGCACCTTCTGCAGGCGCTCGCCCTCGGGCTCGCCGAAGGTCTTGGGCAGCTTGACGGCCGGCTTGTCGTGCCGGGCGAGGACGGCGTCCTCGATCTTGGCCTGCAGCTCGCGCGAGCGCTGCGGCTGGCGGCGCGGGTCGCCCGGGGCGCCCTGGCCCTCACGGCGCGGACGCGGGGCCGGGCCGGGGCGCCGACCGGCGAAGCCGCCGCGGGCCGGGGTGGCGTTGGGGCCGCCGCCGTACTCGGGGCGGTCGTACTTGCGCTCCTCGGGCCGCAGCGGGCGGTCCGGGTAGCGGCGGTCGTCGCGCCGGTCGTCCCGGCGGCTGTCCCGCCCGTACGAGCCGCCGCGCGAGCCCGAGCCACCACCGTACGAGCCCGAACCCGAGCCGCCGCCGTACGAGCCGCCGCGCGAGCCGGAACCCGAGCCGCCGCCGTACGAACCCCCGCGCGAGCCCGAGCCGCCGCGGCCGCCGCCGCTGCCGCCGTAGGAGCCGCCCCGGCCCCCGCCCTGTCCGCCGCGACCGCTGCCGCCGCCGCTGCTGTTCCTGCCGTTGCCACTGCTACGCATCAAAGTGTCCGTACGTCGTTCCGTCTGGGATGTGCGGTCGTTTCGGCCGACCTCACCTCCCCCTACCGATCAGGCGCTGCCCGACCGGCCTCGCCACTGCCGTCCGCGGCCTGTGCGGCAGCGGAGGCGACCGCCTCCGCGATCATCGTGCCCTCCAGGGACTCCGCTTCCACGTCGTCGACCTCGGGCAGGAAGGGAGCGAGCTCCGGCAGCTCGTCCAAGCCGCGGAGCCCCATCCGTTCCAGGAAGTAGTTCGTCGTCCGATACAGGATCGCACCTGTTTCGGGCTCGGATCCGGCCTCTTCCACCAGTCCTCGCTGTACCAGGGTACGCATCACGCCGTCACAGTTCACACCGCGGACGGCGGAAACCCGCGATCTGGACACCGGCTGCCGGTACGCGACCACGGCCAGGGTCTCCAGCGCGGCCTGGGTCAGCCGGGCCTGCTGGCCGTCCAGCAGGAAGCGGTCGACAGCCCGGGCGCAGCTGTCCCGACTGTAGAACCGCCAGCCGCCGGCCACCAGCCGCAGGTCGAAACCGCGGCCCGCCGCCTCGTACTCGGCGGACAGTTCGCGCAGCGCCGCGGCCACCTCGGCAGGCGGCCGCTCCAGCACCCCGGCCAGCCGCTCCTCGGTGACCGGCTCGTCGACGACCATCAGGACGGCCTCCAGCTCGGCCCGCAGCCCGGGCCCGACCGGCTCCCCCGGCACGTCGGAGGCCGGCGGGGCCGACTTCTGGTGCACCACCCTCGGCTCGGTGCCCACCGAAGCCGCCACAGGCGCCGCCACGGGCTCCGGCAGCAGCTCGAAGGCCGGCTCCAGCCACTCCTCGGCCCGCGGCTGCCCCGGCAGCCCGAGCGGGCGCCGCACCGGCCGCCCGCCGTCGCTCCCGCCACTCATCGCCGCCCGTCCTCCTTCGCCTCGCCCGCGACCCCGTCCGCGGCCTTGTCCCCGGCCTTCTCCCCGGCCTTCTCCGCGCCCTCGCCCGCCGGCCGGTCGAACTCGTCCGTCACCTCGACCGCGCCCCGGCCCTCCTCGGCCACCCAGCGCACCCGCAGCTCCCCGAGCGCCTCCGGCTGCTCGAAGGCGAGCACCCGCTCCCGGTAGAGCTCCAGCAGCGCCAGGAACCGGGCGACCACCACCAGGGTGTCCGGCGCGTCCGCGACGAGCTGCTGGAAGGAGGCCTCCCCGAGGCCGGTGAGCAGGTGGACCACCAGCCCGGCCTGCTCGCGCACGCTGACCGGCGGGGTGTGGATGTGGTCGACGTACACCACGGGCTTCGGCTTGGGCTCCATCGCCTTGGCCGCCAGCTGGGCCAGCCCCTCCGGCCCGACGGTGATCACCACCTCGGGCAGCAGCTCGGCGTGCCGGGGCTCCAGCCCGACGGTCCGCGGCCGTCGCAGCAGCTCGGCCGCCCAGCGCTCGCCGAACAGCGCCGCCGCCCGCTTGTACGCCCGGTACTGCAGCAGCCGCGCGAACAGCAGGTCCCGCGCCTCCAGCAGCGCGAGGTCCTCCTCGTCCTCGACCTCGGCCGCGGGCAGCAGCCGCGCGGCCTTGAGGTCCAGCAGGGTGGCGGCCACGACCAGGAACTCGGTCGCCGCGTCCAGGTCCCAGTCCGGTCCCATCGCCCGGATGTACGCGATGAAGTCGTCCGTCACCGTGGCCAGCGCCACCTCGGTGACGTCCAGCTTGTGCTTGGCGATCAGGCCGAGCAGCAGGTCGAAGGGGCCCTCGAAGTTGTCCAGCCGTACGCGGAAACCGCCCCGGGACTCCTCCTCGGTGGGGTTCACGGCGGTGGCGGCTGGTTCGACGGTGCTCGGCATGACGGTCCATCTTCACCCGGCCCCGCCGCCCACCCCGCCGCGGGGCCGTCGACACGCCGCCCGACGGGCCCCGGGGCCCGACCGACGGCCTCGGCTCCAGGTCGCCCGGCCTGCGGCGCTCAGCGCCCGGCGGACAGCCCTGGGGACGCCGTCCTACCGGCCGCGCAGCCGCCGGACCAGGATGGAGGCCTCGCCGCGCTGCTCCAGGTCCGCCAGGACGACCGCGATGGCCTCCCGGACGATCCGCCCGCGGTCCACGGCCAGGCCGTGCTCGCCGCGCAGCACCAGCCGGGTGTGCTCCAGGTCCATGAGCTCCTCGGCGGAGACGTACACGGTGATCTTCTCGTCGTGCCGCTCGCGCCCGCTCGGGCGGCGCGGCGCGCGTCCCCGCGGCCGGGCGCGCCCGGCGGCACCGGCCTGCTCCTCGGCGGCACCCGCGTGCGCCCGGCCCGCCGGGGCGGCTGCGGCGCCACGGCCGCCGGAAACGGCCTTCCCGGCACCCTGGTCCCCGGCCTGTCGCTGGGCGGGCGGCTGCGCGGGCGCGGGCACCCCGGCGGCCGACTGCTGCTCCTGCCGGTCGTCCCGGGCGCCCTCGGCGCCGTCCGTGCCGTTGACGGTCCGCGCGGTCTCCGGTCTGGATGCCTCGGCGGCCGGACGCGGCGCGAGGGACGGCGACAGCGCCATCCCGCCGGTGGTCCGGAACAGCTCGTCGGCACCCGGGAGACTCACTCGGCGGGGCGGCACCGGTCGAGCACCTCCCTGGCGAGCTGGCGGTAGGCGGCGGCACCGACCGAGTTGGTGGCGTACGTGGTGATGGGCTCGCCGGCGACGGTGGTCTCCGGGAAGCGCACGGTCCGCCCGATGACGGTGTGGAAGACGTGCTCGCCGAACGCCTCGACGACCCGCGCCAGCACCTCACGGCTGTGCACGGTGCGCGAGTCGTACATGGTCGCGAGGATGCCGTCCAGGCGCAGCTCGGGGTTGAGCCGCTCGCACACCTTCTCGATGGTCTCGGTCAGCAGCGCGACACCGCGCAGCGCGAAGAACTCGCACTCCAGCGGCACGATCACGCTGTGAGCGGCCGTCAGCGCATTGACCGTCAGCAGGCCCAGCGAGGGCTGGCAGTCGATGATGACGTAGTCGTAGTCGGGCAGCAGCGGCTTCAGGGCGCGCGCCAGCGCGGACTCCCGGGCCACCTCGCTGACCAGCTGCACCTCGGCGGCGGAGAGATCGATGTTGGAGGGCAGCAGGTCCATGCCCGGGACGGCCGTCTTCAGCAGCACCTCATCGGCCGTCAGGCCCCGCTCCATGAGCAGGTTGTAGACGGTGACGTCGAGCTCCATCGGGTTGACACCCAGTCCGACCGAGAGCGCGCCCTGCGGGTCGAAGTCGACGAGCAGCACCCGGCGGCCGTACTCGGCCAGCGCCGCGCCCAGGTTGATGGTCGACGTGGTCTTGCCGACGCCGCCCTTCTGGTTGCACATGGCGATGATCTGGGCGGGGCCGTGCTCGGCGACCGGCGCGGGGATCGGGAAGTACGGCAGCGGACGGCCGGTCGGGCCGACCCGCTCGCGGCGCTGTCGCGCGGCGTCGGGGGCCAGCGTGGCGGCGTACTCGGGGTCCGGCTCGTACTCGGCGTCCGGGTCGTCGTAGGCGCCGTAGGCGAACTCGCCGTAGGCCAGGCCGTAGGCGGCCAAGTCGGCGTCGTGATCGGTCACCGTGGTCACCTGCGCTGTGTTCTGGCGTGCTTCGAAGGTACGGAGTGCGACCGAGCCGACCTCGGCCGAGCCCACGGTGGGCTGCCGGGCCTCGGACTCCTCACTCGGCTGGCCGGCGGTGAGCTCCGCCAGTCCTGGCTGACCACCCCCGGGAGCAATTGTCGACTCATTCACAAGTCGTCTTACCTCCTTGGGGATCCAGGACTCTATGTCGATTCGTCAGCGTGGCAGCACGCCGACGGTTTGCGACTCTAGGCCGTTCAAGGCGTTCGCAGCAACACAATCCACGGTAGTGGGCACGATGTGTCGACTATCGGGCGGGCTGCTGTCAAGGGATGAGTAGGCCTATGACCCTAACGTTTCTGCGGTCGAGTGACACGACCCACGGGAATTGACGACAGAGCGACCCGCCCGGTCCACCGACTGTTCACGGGCACGGCGAAGCCCCCGACCCGAAGTGATCGGGTCGGGGGCGAACGACCGCCGAGCGGTCAGGGTGTTCAGGCGAGCACGCTCTCCAGCGTGACCGACTCCAGGCCGAAGGCCTCGGCCACGGCCGGGAAGGTGATCTGGCCCTCGTGCACGTTGAGGCCCTTGGCGAGCGCCTCGTCGCGACGCAGCGCCTCCTTCCACCCGCGGTTCGCCAGCTCGATGACGTACGGCAGGGTGGCGTTGGTCAGCGCGTAGGTGGAGGTGTTCGGGACGGCGCCCGGCATGTTGGCCACGCAGTAGAAGACCGAGTCGTGGACCTGGAAGGTCGGGTCGTCGTGCGTGGTCGGGTGCGAGTCCTCGAAGCAGCCGCCCTGGTCGATGGCGATGTCGACCAGCACGGAGCCCGGCTTCATGCGGGAGACCAGCTCGTTGGTGACCAGCTTCGGGGCCTTGGCGCCCGGGATCAGCACGGCGCCGATGACCAGGTCGGCGTCCAGGACGGCCTTCTCCAGCTCGAAGGAGTTGGACATGATGGCCTTGATCTTGGTGCCGAAGATCCGGTCGGCCTCGCGCAGCTTGTTGATGTCGCGGTCGAGCAGGGTCACGTCGTAGCCCATGCCGATGGCGATGGTGGCCGCGTGCCAGCCGGAGACGCCACCGCCGATGACGACGGCCTTGGCCGGGTGGGTGCCGGGCACGCCACCGGGCAGCACGCCGCGGCCGCCGGCCGGACGCATCAGGTGGTACGAGCCGACCTGCGGGGCCAGGCGGCCCGCGACCTCGGACATCGGGGCGAGCAGCGGCAGCGCGCCGTTGCCCAGCTGGACGGTCTCGTACGCGATGGCGGTGGTGCCCGAGGCGATCAGCGCGTCGGTACCGGCCCGGTCGGCCGCCAGGTGCAGGTACGTGAAGAGGGTCTGCCCCTTGCGCAGCCGGTGGTACTCGGAGGCGATGGGCTCCTTGACCTTCAGCAGCAGGTCGGCGGTGGCCCACACCTCGTCGGCGGTGGGGAGGATGGTGGCGCCGGCGGCCACGTACTCCTCGTTGGGGATCGAGGAGCCGAGACCGGCATTGTCCTCGATGTAGACCTCGTGTCCGTTGCGGACCAGCTCATGCACGCCGGCGGGCGTGATGGCCACGCGGTACTCGTGGTTCTTGACCTCGCGGGGGATGCCGACCTTCACGGCTAAACACGTCCTCTTGCCATGGGGGTCCCGACCGGAGAAGACCGGTGGGCGACGCGCACGTGGGGAAGCCTCCGGGCAGCCCGGGGCAGGGGATCGCTGCGCGACTGAGTTCGAGTGTAATGAAGCCCAGGCGGCCTGTCAGCCTTCCAAATCGAATAATTTCGCTGAACACATTGGCAGGTTCGTAGGCTTCCGCCGGAGCTTACCTGCCATAGGTGTCGCAACCAGGCACTTCCGACGATACATCTGAAAGCGTCCTCACCACCCGGCGTCGACGCGTTCCCGCAGGTCCGCGAGGGCCGCCCCGACGGCCTCCCGGCCCCGTTCGTCGCCGATCCGGCGCAGCACCGCGAGCGCGGCCCGGTACTCCCGGTCGGCCTCCTCGAAACGGCGCTGCGCGGTGTGCGCCTCGGCCACCCGCGCCAGCAGCCGGGCCTCCGCCGCGTGGTCCCCGAGCGACTGCCGCAGCCCGAGCGCCCGCCCGTACCAGTCGGCGGCGCGCACCGCGTCGCCGAGCGCCCGGTGGCAGCTGGCCGCTCCCTCCAGGGCCCGGGCGCAGAGCGGTTCGTCCGCGACCGTACGGGCGTGCTCCAGGGCCGCCCGGTAGTGCGCGGCAGCCTGTTCCCAGCGGCCCGCCGCGACCTGCAGGTCCCCCAGGTTGAGCAGCGCGGCCGAGGCCCGGCGGGGCCGGCCGTTGCGCTCGGCGACGGTGCGCACCAGCTCGTGCAGCCGGTAGAGGTCGGCCGGGGCGGCGCCGGTCAGCGGCAGCGACCGCAGCAGCGCGGTGACCAGCCGCCCGGCCGAGCCGTCCAGATCGCCCTGACCGATCGCGTCGGCCACCGCGCCGAGCAGCAGCTCCCGCTCACCGAGCAGCCAGTCCCGGGCCTGCGCGGCCGAGCGCAGCCGCAGCGCGGCGGGCAGCGGCTCGGGTCCTGGGCCGCCCGCCGGGTCGAGCAGGGCGCGGGCCGACTCGGTGAGCCGGACCAGCCGTTCCAGCAGCCGGGCCCGGGCCAGCTCGGTCTCGGCCGGCCGGTCCTCCCGCTCGCGCAGCCGGACCAGCCGCGGGTAGAGCCGTCCGGGCACCCGGTAGCGCGGGGCGCCGTCGCCGGCCGGCGCCTCCTCGCCGAGCAGCTCCCGCTCGGCGAGCGCGGCCAGCGTCGCGGCGGCCTCCGCCGCCGGGCAGCCGACCAGGGCGGAGGCGGTGCGCGGGTCGGCGGTCTGCGCCGGGGCCAGGGTGAGGGTGCGCAGCATCCGCGCCTGGGCGCGCGACAGGGTGCGGTAGACGAGGGTGAACGCGCCGATCAGCGGGTCGTTGTCGGGTACGGGCACCGGCTCGGCCGGCTCGGGCTCCGGCCTGACCCAGGTCGACGGGTCACCGGCCGGCTCGGGCGTGGCGACGGGCTCCGCGGCCTTGTCCTCCGCCGACTGCTGCGGCCCCTCCCTCTTCTTCCCCGCCTCGGCCGCGGCCCCACCGGTCCTGCCCGTCTTGCCCGCCTTGCCGCCCTTGCCACCGGCGGCCGCCGACTCCTCCCCCACCACCAGGTTGAGCTGCCGCGCCGCGTCCGTGACCGCGATCTCCGGGTTGCCGCGCAGCCACCCCGCCATCAGCCGCAGGGCGGCCGGCCGGGCGGCGCAGGCCTCGGCCAGGTCGGCCCCGCCGACCGGGTCGCAGGAGATCCGGGTGCCGCCGACCAGGTCGGCCAGCAGTTCGCCGGAGGCCTGCCGGTCCAGCCCGCCGAGGATCACCGGGTCGATGTCCTCGATCCCGGTGAGCGGCCCGGCGGTGGTGGCGAGCACCAGGCAGCCGGGCTCGTCGGCGAGTAGCGGCCACACCTGCCCGGCGTCCCGCACGTCGTCCAGCACCAGCAGGACGCGCAGCCCCGCGAGCGCCTCCCGCAGCGCCACGCAACCGGGCTCGTCCCGCCCGTCCTCGACCGCCCCGGGCAGCGGCACGGCGGCCTGCGGGTCGAGCTGCTCCAGCAGCAGCCGGGCCGCGCGCGCCGGCTGCACCCGCCCGCCGTCGGGGGCGGACAGCCGCGCGAACAGCACGCCGTCCGGGTAGTCGGCGGCGACGGTGCGGGCGAAGCGGGCGGCCAGCGCGGTCCGGCCGGAGCCGGGGCGCCCGGCCAGCACCAGCACCGGGCAGCGGCCGCTCACCGGACGGGTGGCGGCCGCCCGCAGCGCGGCCAGTTCGGCGCGCCGCCCGGCGAACACCGTGGGCCCGGCGGGCAGCCGCTCCAGTCCGGGGACGGCGCTCGCGGGCGTGTCAGGGCCGGAGTCCATCGTCGCCGTCTTCCTCGCCACCCGTGCCACTCCCGACGTCATCCCGCGCCCGGCGTCCGGCTGGTCAGCGTCCGGCGCTCGGCGAAGGCGGCCCGGCACGGGCGCCCCGTCTGCGAAGCGTAGTTCGACCGTCCGGCTCAGCCGAGATGACATCCGGTCGTACGAACCGGCAAATCACCCCAAGGCATCAACCCGGGCGGTCCGCCCGCGCCTCGGACGGCCCCGCGTCCTCGAAGGAGGCTCAGGCCTCGAAGGGCCGGGCCGGCCACGGCGAGTCCGGCCGGCGCAGCCCGTCCAGCCCGTCCGGGGCGGTGAGCGCGGCGTGCACGGCGAGGGTGCCGGTGATCAGGGTCGGGTTGTGCAGCTGCCCGGCGTGGATCAGCCGGATCAGTTCGGGCACCGGGACCCAGGCGACCTCGATCTCCTGTTCCTCGCCCTCGGCCTGGTAGCGCTCGCCCTCCGCGGCCGACAGGTCGGTGGCCAGGAACATCCGCAGCGCCTCGTCGGTGCCGCCCGGGGAGGTGTAGTAGTCGGCGAGGATCCGCCAGGTGTCGGCCTGGCAGTGCGCCTCCTCGTACAGCTCGCGCTGCGCGGCGTGCCACGGGTTCTCGCCGGGCACGTCGAGCAGGCCGGCCGGCAGCTCCCAGAGGCGCTGGCGGACCGGATGGCGGTACTGGCGCAGGACCAGCACCCGCTGCTTGTCGTCCAGGGCGAGCACCGAGACCGAGCCGGGGTGGGTCTGGTAGTCGCGCCGGGCCCAGCTGCCGTCGGGCATCCGGACCTCCTCGCTGCGCACGCCGGTGACCTTGCCCTGGAACGGCGTCGCGCTGCCGCGGACCTCCCATTCCTCGGCCACGTCGGCGATCACCTGGTCGCTCTGCTCGTCCATCGCTCTCCCCTTTTCGTCAGTGCGACACAATCTAACGCCGGACGGCGGCCCCGCGGGTAACGCGGGGCCGCCGTCCGGTGAACGACCGAGGCCAAGAAGAAGACGACTACTCGGAGGCCGCGGTCTTGATGTCGATGGCGGCCTTGACCAGGCCCGCGAACAGCGGGTGCGGGCGGGTCGGGCGGGACTTCAGCTCCGGGTGGGCCTGGGTGGCCACCAGGTACGGGTGCACCTCGCGCGGGTACTCGACGTACTCGACCAGGTCGCCCTTGGGCGAGAGGCCGGAGAACTGCAGGCCGGTCTTCTCCAGGTCCGCGCGGTAGGCGTTGTTGACCTCGTAGCGGTGGCGGTGGCGCTCCTCGACGTACTGCTCGCCGCCGTAGACCTCGCGGACGATCGAGCCCTCGGCGAGCTTGGCCGGGTACAGGCCCAGGCGCATGGTGCCGCCCAGGTCGCCCTTGCCGTCGACGATGGCCAGCTGCTCGGCCATGGTGGAGATGACCGGGTGCTTGGCGGCGGCGTCGAACTCGGTGGAGTTGGCCTCGGGCAGGCCGGCCAGGTTGCGGGCCGCCTCGATGACCACGCACTGCAGGCCCAGGCACAGGCCCAGCAGCGGGACCTTGTTCTCGCGGGCGTAGGTGATCGCGCCGACCTTGCCGTTGACGCCGCGGTCGCCGAAGCCGCCGGGGATGCAGATCGCGTCCACGTCGCCGAGCTGCGCCTGGGCGCCCTCGGGCGTCTCGCAGTCGTCCGAGGTGACCCACTTGATCTCGACCCGGGCGTTGTTGGCGAAGCCGCCGGCGCGCAGCGCCTCGGTCACCGACAGGTAGGCGTCCGGCAGGTCGATGTACTTGCCGACCAGGGCGACCTTGACGATGTGCTGCGGCTCGTGGACGCGGCGCAGCAGGTCGTCCCAGGTGGTCCAGTCCACGTCGCGGAACGGCAGGTCGAGGCGGCGCACCACGTAGGCGTCCAGGCCCTCGCCGTGCAGCACCTTGGGGATGTCGTAGATCGACTTGGCGTCGATGGCCGCGACCACGGCCTCCTCGTCCACGTCGCACATCATCGAGATCTTGCGCTTGATCGCCTGCGGGACCTCGCGGTCGGCGCGCAGCACGATCGCGTCGGGCTGGATGCCGATGTTGCGCAGCGCGGCGACGGAGTGCTGGGTGGGCTTGGTCTTCAGCTCGCCCGAGGGGCCGATGTACGGCAGCAGGGAGACGTGCACGAAGAACACGTTGTCCCGGCCGACCTCGTGGCGGACCTGGCGGACGGCCTCCAGGAACGGCAGCGACTCGATGTCGCCGACGGTGCCGCCGACCTCGGTGATCACCACGTCGACGTCCTCGGTCGCCATCCGGCGGATCCGGGACTTGATCTCGTTGGTGATGTGCGGGATGACCTGGACGGTGTCGCCCAGGTACTCGCCGCGGCGCTCCTTGGCGATGACGGTCGAGTACACCTGGCCGGTGGTGACGTTCGCCGAGCCGTGCAGGTTGGTGTCCAGGAACCGCTCGTAGTGACCGATGTCCAGGTCCGTCTCGGCACCGTCGTCGGTGACGAAGACCTCACCGTGCTGGAACGGGTTCATGGTGCCCGGGTCCACGTTGAGGTACGGGTCGAGCTTCTGCATCGTCACGCGCAGGCCACGGGCCTTGAGCAGCGCGCCGAGGCTGGAGGCGGTCAGCCCCTTGCCGAGCGAAGAGGCGACACCCCCGGTGACGAAGAGGTGCTTGGTCGTCACGGCGCGGCCGTTCGCTGCCTTGCCGGAATGGGGCTGTGCCAAGAGGGGGCTCCCGTGGGTCGCGTGTCGAAGGTGACGTGGGCGGGAGGCTCGCGGCTCGCCGGGCGACGGGAGGCCGACTCGGTAGGCGGCACTCGAAGGGTCGTCGGTTCGGCTGGTCCGGGGCGTTTTATCCCGCCGGTCCACGGGATACCAGGGTATCAGTGACCTGACCGGGATGCCGTGCGGCCCGCGCGCGGCACTCCGGGAGCGTGCGCCTGGCGCACCACCGGCGCACCATCGGCCGCACGGGTCACACCGGTCGCACGACCGGCCGGACCGGACCAGCCCGCGGCATCCGTCCGGGCCATACCGGCTCCTCCGTTACGGCCACCCGGAGGTGATCCTTCCGGACCATCCTGCGCCACGCCTCCGCGATGCACGGCATTTCCGCCGAATTGCGGCGCCACACGGGGCAGCGTCCGCGTGCTTCGCCCCTTTCGTCCGTCGTAAGCTGCACGGACGCATCGCGACAGCACGAGCACGCGGAGGGCGTGGGAGCGTCAGGACACTCCCGGTCCCCGATGCGCGACCGGACCTCCCCGTATTCCAGCTCCTCCCCACCCACCTCAGGGGCTCCACCGAGCCCCGCGCGGACACTCCAGCAAGGCCCGCCACCACCCCCCGGCGGACCGGACGTCCCGGGGTGAACCTCCGGCCCCGCAGACCGCTCGCTCCCCCGTTCGCCGATGCCCTGACCACATTGCGAACTGGAGATCCACGTGGCCGGCCGTATCGAGGACTACGCACTCATCGGGGACATGCAGACCGCTGCCCTGGTCAGCAGGGACGGGGCGGTGGACTGGCTCTGCCTTCCCCGCTTCGACTCGCCGGCGGTGTTCGCCGGCCTCCTCGGCACCGATGAACACGGCTTCTGGCGGATCGGCCCGGCCGAAGCCGTCGCGACCGAGGTCCCCGCCACCGCACCTGCCGGAGCCGACGGCCGGACCCGCTTCGCCGACACCGCCGACCTGCGCGTCCCCCCGGCCACCGCCGCCGCCCCCGCCCTGCCCGCCGACCGGCGCCGCTACCGGGGCGACTCGCTGATCCTGGAGCAGGAGTGGGACGCCCAGGACGGCACCGTCCGGGTGATCGACTTCATGCCGCCCCGCCCGCTGGCCGGCCGCGACGCCGTCCCCCAGGTGATCCGGATCGTCGAGGGCGTGGCCGGCACCGTGCGGATGCGCTCGGCCCTGCGGATGCGCTTCTCGTACGGCCGGATCGTCCCCTGGGTGCACCGGGTCGAGCAGGCCGACGGCGGCCACCGCACCGTCGCCATGGCCGGGCCCGACTCGGTCTGGCTGGACGGCGAGGCCGAGACCTACGGGCGCGACCTCACCACCTACGCCGACTTCACCGTCACGGCCGGCGAGCGGATCGCCTTCGCGCTCACCTGGCAGGCCTCCCACCTCGACCCGCCGGCCGTCCCGGACGCCGAGGCGATGCTCGACGCCACCGCCGACTTCTGGCACGAGTGGGCCGACCAGTGCACCTACCAGGGCCCCTACCGCGAGGCCGTGATCCGCTCACTGATCACCCTCAAGGGCCTCACCTACGCCCCCACCGGCGGCATCGTCGCCGCCCCCACCACCTCCCTGCCGGAGGACATCGGCGGCGAGCGCAACTGGGACTACCGCTACACCTGGCTGCGCGACGCCGCGATCACCCTCTCCTCGCTGCTGCGCACCGGCTACCGCGAGGAGGCCCGCGCCTGGCGCGAGTGGCTGCTGCGCGCGGTGGCCGGCGACCCGGAGAACCTGCAGATCATGTACGGCATCGCCGGCGAGCGCGAGCTCACCGAGTCCTCGCTGGACTGGCTGCCCGGCTACGAGGGCTCCCAGCCCGTCCGGGTCGGCAACGGCGCCGCCGGACAGCTCCAACTCGACGTCTACGGCGAGGTGGTGGAGGCCCTGCACCTGGCCCACATGACCGGTCTGGTCCGCAACGACCACGCCCTCCACCTCCAGCTGCGCCTGATCGAGTACCTGGAGGACCACTGGCAGAACCCGGACGAGGGCATCTGGGAGGTCCGCGGCCCGCGCCGGCACTTCGTCCACTCCAAGGTGATGGCCTGGGTCGCCGTCGACCGCACCATCAAGCTGCTGGAGCAGACCCCCGAGGACGCCCCCTCCGACGGCCACCTGGAGCGCTGGCGCGAACTGCGCGAGACCATCCACCGGGACGTCTGCGAGAAGGGCTACGACCCCGAGCGCAACACCTTCACCCAGTACTACGGCGGCCAGGAACTGGACGCCTCGCTGCTGCTCATCCCCCAGGTGGGCTTCCTGCCGCCGGACGACAAGCGGGTGATCGGCACCATCGAGGCGATCCAGCGCGAACTGTCCACCGAGGACGGCTTCGTCCTGCGCTACCCCACCCACGACGAGAGCGGCAACAACGTCGACGGGCTCTCCGGCCACGAAGGCGCCTTCCTGGCCTGCTCGTTCTGGCTGGCCGACGACCTCGCCATGATCGGCCGGGTGCAGGAGGCCCGCGAGCTGTTCGACAAGCTGCTCTCGCTGCGCAACGACCTCGGGCTGCTCGCCGAGGAGTGGGACCCGCGGCTCAAGCGCCAGGTCGGCAACTTCCCGCAGGCCTTCAGCCACGTCCCGCTGATCGACACCGCCCTGCGGCTGACCGCCTGCGGCGCCGCCTACCTGTCGGCCCAGCCGGACGGCCTGGCCGCCGACCGGGTCGAGCAGGCGACCGTCTAGGAACGCTGCACCAACTCGTCGTAGGTGCTGAGCACCTGCGCGACGGTGGCGGCCTCGTCCGGCCAGGTCTCGGCCTGCTGCCGGCCCGCCGCCACCAGCTGCTCGCGACGGGCCGGGTCGGCCAGTACCCCGCGCACCGCCCGTCCGATCGCCGCCGGGTCGCCCGGGGGCACCAGCACGGCGGCGTCACCGACCAGCTCGGGGATGCCGCCGACGGCGGTGGCGACCACCGGCACACCGGCCCGCATCGCCTCCTGGACCACCAGCGAGCGGGCCTCCCAGCGACTGGAAACCACCACCACGTCGGCGGCGGCCAACAGGTCGGGCACGTCGGTGCGGTAGCCGAGCAGGCGCACCGGCAGCTTCTCGGCCGTCACCCGCTCGCGCAGCGGGCCCGCCTCCGGGCCGTCCCCGGCGAGCAGCACCAGCGGCTCCGGGTCCAGCGCGGACAGCTCCCGGGTGGCGTCCAGCAGCAGCCCGAAGGCCTTCTGCGGGACGAGCCGGCCGACCGCCAGCACCAGCGGGCGGTCCGGGCCGTCACCGAGCAGCGCGGCGCGCGCCTCGGGGCGGCCGAGCCGGCCCTCGGGCATCGGCGGGGCGGCCACCGGGCCCAGCCGGGCGTCGGTGGCACCCAGTTCGCGGGCCCGGGCGACCAGGTCGGAGGAGGCGCCGAGGACGAGGTCGGCGGCGCGCGCCACCCGGCGCTCCATCAGCCGCTGCAGCCGGCGCTCCATGCCGGTGGCCAGCAGCGCGTGGTGCGAGGTGACCACCAGCGGGGTCTCCGGGCGCAGGCCCGGGAAACGGCCGGCGGTGCGCAGCGCGAGGTCCGAGAGCAGCCCCGCGCGCAGCCCGTGGGCGTGCACCAGGTCGGCGCCGGTGAAGGCCCGGCGCAGCTCGCCGATCGCGGTGGCGTCGCTGCGGGCGCCCGCGGTGGGGGTGATGTCGACGGTGTGGAACCGGGCGCCGGTGCGGGAGAAGCCGAACAGCGCGTCCGTGCCCGCCGGCGCGCAGACCGTGACGATCACCCCGTGCGCGACCAGGCCCTGGGCCAGGGAGCGCACGTGCGCACCGATGCCGCCGGTGCTGGCGGCCAGGACGAGCACCACGTGCAGCTGCCCCGGTTCCGGGGCGGCCGCAGTGGCCCGGGCGGCGGAATGGTCCACGTCGTCTCGCATCCGACTCGATCAGGTTCGCGCGCCGCTTCGCGAGGATTGCCCGCCCGGCGGCACTCGGGACTGGAAAGCCAGTGTCCAGCCGCCACCATGCCAGGTCGGCGGCCCTCTTGGACAGTCGGCGCCACCAGGGCGCGTCGTGGTGCCGCGAGGGCCGCCGGACCCGACGGAGCGACCGGCTCAGGGCCTGTCCGGCGGATCCTCGCCGGTCCGGCGAAACCCACCGGACAGGCCTAACGCCGGCGCGGGGCCCGGGCGGTGGCCAGCAGTTCCTCGGCGTGGGCGCGGCCCAGCTCCGAGTCCTCCAGGCCGGCCAGCATCCGGGAGAGTTCGCGCACCCGCTCCTCGTCGTTCAGCACCTTGACGCCGGAGCGGGTCACGGTGCCGTCGTTGGTCTTCTCCACCACCAGGTGCCGGTCCGCGAAGGCGGCGACCTGCGGGAGGTGGGTGACCACCACGACCTGGGCGGATTCGGCCAGTTTGGCCAGTCGGCGGCCGATCTCGACCGCGGCCTTGCCGCCGACGCCCGCGTCCACCTCGTCGAACAGGTAGGTGGGGACGGGGTCGGCGCCCGCGAAGACCACCTCGACGGCGAGCATCACACGGGACAGCTCACCGCCGGAGGCGCCCTTGGCGATCGGGCGCGGCTGGGCGCCCGGGTGCGGGGCGAGCAGCACCTCGACCTCGTCCACGCCGTGCGGCCCGTACGCGACGGTGCGGCCGTCGACCTCGATCCCGGCCAGGTCGTCGAGCTGGGTGATCGAGAAGGTCACCCGGGCGTGCGGCATGGCCAGTTCGGCGAGTTCGGCGGAGACGGCCCCGGCGAAGCGGCCGGCGGCGGCCCGCCGGGCGGCCGAGACCTCGGCCGCCAGCTCGGCCAACTCGGTCCGCAGCTCGGTCTCCTGGGCGCCGAGCCGGTCGATCCGGTCGTCGTCGCCGTCGAGTTCGGCGAGCCGGGCGGCCCCGGCCTCGGCCCAGGCGATCACCTCGGCGAGGGTGTTCTCCTCGCCGCCGTACTTGCGCAGCAGCTGGGCCAGCACGGCCCGGCGGTCTTCGACGGCGGCCAGGCGCACCGGGTCGGCGTCCAGGTCGTCGGCGTAGCCGGCCAGGTCCCCGGCCACGTCTGCCAGCAGGTAGCCGACCTCGTTCAGCCGGTCCGCGAGGGCGGCCAGCCGCTCGTCGTGGTGGCGCACGGCGTCCAGGGCGCGGCGGGACTGGGCGAGCAGGGTGCCCGCGTCCAGCGCCTCCGGGTCGGTCGGGTCGCCGGCCAGGGCGCCGTGGGCGAGGGTCGCGGCGGAGGAGAGCGCGTCGGCGTGGCCGAGCCGTTCGGCCTCGGCGGCCAGCTCGACGTCCTCCCCGGCCACCGGCTCGGCGGCGGCGATCTCGTCCAGGCCGAAGCGCAGCAGGTCGGCCTCCTGGGCGCGCTCGCGGGCCCGGGTGGTCAGCTCCTCCAGGGTGGCCGAGACCTCGCGCAGGGCGCGGTAGGTCTCCCGGTAGCGGGCCAGCGGCTCGGCCACCGCCTCGCCCGCGTACCGGTCCAGCGCGCCGCGCTGGCGGGCCGGGCGCAGCAGCCGCTGCTGGTCGGTCTGGCCGTGCACCGCGATCAGGTCCTCGCCGAGCTCGGCGAGCAGCCCGACCGGGACGGCCCGTCCGCCGACGTGGGCCCGGGAGCGGCCCTCGGCGGAGACGGTCCGGCTGATCAGCAGGGCGCCGTCGTCCAGTTCCGCCCCGGCCTCGACGGCGCGGGCCGCCACCGGGGAGTCGGCGGGCAGCTCCAGCCGGCCCTCCACGACGGCGCGTCCGGAGCCGTTGCGCACCAGGCCCGGGTCGGCGCGGCCGCCGAGCAGCAGGCCGAGGCTGGTCACGACCATGGTCTTGCCGGCGCCGGTCTCACCGGTCACGGCGGTGAAGCCGGGGGCCAGCTCGACCACCGCGTCGTCGATGACCCCAAGATCCCGTATCCGCATCTCGTCCAACACGGAGACGACCTTACGAGGTTCCGCCCCCGGAGCGCGACGAGCGGCAACGGCGCGCGGCAACTCCGTGCCCGGAAGTTCACCCCATCCGGGGCGTTTGCGGCGAGGTGTCCTGGGCCGACGACGCGGTGCACCAGGGCAGGAACAGCTGCACCAGCGGGCCGATGGCCAGCGCGTACATGACCGTGCCGACCCCGGCGGTACCGCCCAGCAGGACACCGACCGCCAGCACGGCGACCTCGATGCCGGTGCGCACCAGCCGCAGCGAGCGGCCGGTGCGCCGGTGCAGGCCGGTCATCAGGCCGTCGCGCGGGCCGGGGCCGAAGCGGGCGCCGATGTAGAGCCCGGAGGCCAGGCCGTTGAGCACGACCGCGGCGGCCATCAGCGCGATCCGGGCGGGCAGGCCCGCGGGGCCGCCGACCAGCCGCAGGGTGAGGTCCATGGCCGCGCCGATCATCAGCACATTGGCGACGGTGCCCAGGCCCGGGCGCTGGCGCAGCGGGATCCACAGCAGCAGCACGAGGACGCCGCAGATGGTCACCCAGGCGCCCACGGTCAGCCCGAGCACCCGTTGCAGGCCCTGGTGGAAGACGTCCCAGGGATCGAGGCCGAGGCCGGAGCGGAGCATCAGCGCCATGCTCACGCCGTACAGGACCAGGCCGACGGCGAGCTGCGGGAGCCGGCGGCCCAGTGCGTGGGTGTCGCCGAGGATCCGGACGGCCGAGCCCGGCCGGGTCGGCCCGGGGGCGGGCGGGGTCGTGGTCGTGGTGGCCAATCGGTGCTCCTGCGGGTGGTTCCGCACCCCGGGGCGGCCCCGGCGGTGGCGGCTCGACGGCCGCCCTGCCATGATGAGCAGGCCAAACAGACCCCTTCCAGGGCCAATTCCGAGCAAGTGGACTGATGAGCGAGCACAGCGAGCGAGCCATCAGGAGGAGCGCCATGGCCGACTGGCACACCACCGTCACCCCGCCCGCACTGGCCCGGCTGCTCGCCACCGCCCGGCTCCCCGAGCCGGCCACCACGCGCCGCCCCGCCTACCGCACCCTCGCCGGCCAGATCCGGCTGCTGGTCACCGAGGGCCGGCTGCCGGTCGGCGCCCGGCTGCCCGCCGAACGCGAACTCGCCTCCGCCCTGGAGCTCAGCCGCACCACCGTCGCCACCGCCTACGAGACCCTGCGCGGCGACGGCTACCTGCTCAGCCGCCGCGGCGCCGGCAGCTGGACCGCCCTGCCCGAGGGCGCCCCGCCGCCGAGCGACGCCCTGCACCCAGTCCCGCCGGACGAGCAGGGCAGCACCCTGGACCTCGGCGTCGCCGCGCTGCCCGCCCCGCAGCCCTGGATCGGGCAGGCCGCCGCCCGGGCCGTCGAGCTGCTCCCGCACTACGCCGCCGGGCACGGCCACTACCCGACCGGCGTCCCGGTGCTGCGCGAGGCCGTCGCCCGCCGCTACACCGAGCGCGGGCTGCCCACCACGCCCGACCAGATCCTCATCACCACCGGCGCGATGGGCGGCCTGCACCTGGTCCAGCGGGTGCTGATCGGCCGCGGCGACCGGGTCGCCGTCGAGGCCCCCAGCTACGCCCACACCCTGCAGGCCCTGCGCCTCACCGGGGCGCGCCTGGTGCCGGTGCCGTACAGCTGGGGTCCGGGGGCGCGAGCGGGCGAGCAACAGTGGGACCTGGAGGAATGGCAGCGGGTGCTGCGCGGCGCCGCGCCGAAGGTCGCCTACGTCATCCCGGACTTCCACAACCCCACCGGCGCGCTGATCGACGAGGAGCAGCGCCGCGAGCTGCTGGCCGCAGCCCGGGCCGCCGGGAGCGTCGTGCTGGTCGACGAGACCACCGCCGAACTCGGCTGGGGCGTGCCGCAGTCCACGCCGTTGCCGCGCCCGATGGCGGCGCTGGACCGCGCCGCCCAGGTGGTCACCGTCGGCTCGGCCGGCAAGCTGCTCTGGGGCGGCCTGCGGATCGGCTGGGTCCGCGCCGCGCCCGCGCTCGTGCGTCGACTGGCCACCGAGCGGGTCTACAGCGATGTCGGCACCCCGGTACTCGACCAGCTGATCGCCGCCGAGCTGATGGGCGAGCCGCTCCAAGCCGTCCGGGCCCACCAGCTGGACCGGCTGCGGGCCACCGCGCACGCCTTCGCCGCCGCGCTGCCCGGGCACCTGCCCGGCTGGGATTTCCCGATGCCGCCCGGCGGCCTGGCGCTGTGGGTCTCCACCGACGGCCTGTCCGGCGCGGCACTGGCCCAGGCCGGGGAGCGCGCCGGGATCCGGATCGCCTCCGGCAACCGGTTCGGCTCGGACGGCGCCTTCGAGCACCACATCCGGCTGCCGCTCACCGTGCCCGCCGCGGCCGTGCCCGCCGCCGTCGAGCGGCTCGCCGCGGTGGCCGCCCGCGCGGCGGCGGGCGGCCGGCTCGGCTCGGCCGACGAGGCCCAGCCACTGGCGGTCTGACGGTTCGCCAGACTCCGCCTCAGTGCCCGGTTTTCGACCGCCCGCGCCAACCCGTCACCGGGAGCGCGAACTTGGCCACCAGCCGGTCGGTGAACGGCGCCCGGTGCAGTCTGGCCAGCCGCACCGGCGTCTGCCCCCGGCGCACCTCCACCCGTGCCCCGGCGGGCAGTTCGACCGAGCGCCGCCCGTCGCACCAGAGCACCCCGTGCGGGGTCTTGGGCTGCACCTCCACCGCCAGCACCGAGTCCGGCGAGGTCACCAGCGGCCGGGCGAACAGCGCGTGTGCGGAGATCGGCACCATCAGCAGTGCCTCCACCTCCGGCCACACCACCGGCCCGCCGCCGGAGAACGCGTACGCGGTCGAGCCGGTCGGCGTCGCGCAGACCACCCCGTCGCAGCCGAAGTTGGAGACCGGTCGGCCGTCCACCTCGGTCACCACCTCCAGCATCCGCTCCCGGGACGCCTTCTCGATGGACGCCTCGTTCAACGCCCAGTCCTGGTGGACCACATCGCCGTTGGTGCGGACGATCACGTCGATCGTCATCCGCTCCTCGACCTCGTAGTCGGCGTCCACCACCCGTTCGACCACCACGGCCAGGTCGTCCCGCTCGGCCTCGGCCAGGAAGCCGACCCGGCCGAGGTTGATCCCCAGCATCGGCAGCCCGTGCGAGCGCGCCAGCTCGGCGCCGCGCAGCAGCGTCCCGTCGCCGCCGGCGACCAGGATCAGCTCGCAGCCGTCCGCCGCCCCCGGCCCCTCGGCCACCTTCTCGACCCCGTCCGGCAGGTCGAGGTCCACCGCCTCGGCCTCCAGCAGTCTGATCCGGAGCCCCGCCTTCAGCAGCCCGTGCACCAGGGCCTCGACGCTGCGCAGCGCCGCCTCCCGGCCGGTGTGCGCGATCAGGAAGACCGTACGTTCTTCATCGCTCATGCCGCTGCCCCTCTCCCTACGCCTGCCCGGGGCGCCCTTGGCTCGTGCGGCCGCGCCATACAGCATGACGGGCCGGACGCTCGCAAAGCACCCTACCTACCGGGGCCCCTCCGCCACGGCCCGGTCCGCCTCCGCGGGGTCCAGCTGCGGGGCGTCCCGGCGCATCCAGAGGAAGTACTCGACGTTCCCGGACGGCCCCGGCAGCGGGCTCGCGGTGACCGCCCGCACGCCCAGCCCGAGCTCCCACGCCTGCCCCGCCACCTGGCGCACCATCTCGGCGCGCAGCTGCGGGCTGCGCACCACCCCGCCGCTGCCCAGGCGCTCCTTGCCGATCTCGAACTGCGGCTTGACCATCAGCACCAGGTCCGCGTCCTCCGCCGCGCAGGCGGCCAGCGCCGGCAGCACCAGGCCCAGTGAGATGAAGGACAGGTCGCCGACCACCAGGTCGACCGGGGTGCCGCCGATCGCGTCCCGGGTCAGTTCGCGCACGTTGGTGCGGTCCATCACGGTGACCCGCTCGTCGCTCTGCAGCGACCAGGCGAGCTGCCCGTAGCCGACGTCCACCGCCAGCACGTGGGCGGCCCCGGCCCGCAGCAGCACGTCGGTGAAGCCGCCGGTGGAGGCACCCGCGTCCAGCGCCCGGCGGCCCTCGACCACCAGGCCCTGCGGCACGAAGGCCGCGAACGCCCCGGCCAGCTTGTGGCCGCCGCGCGAGACGTAGTCGGGATCGTTGTCGTCCTTGGCCACCACGACCGCCGCCGAGGTCTCCACCTGGGTGGCCGGCTTGGTCGCGGTGGTGCCGCCGACGGTCACCCGACCGGCCGCGATCAGCTCGGACGCGTGCTCACGCGACCGGGCCAGCTTACGGCGGACCAGCTCCGCGTCGAGTCGGCGTCGTGCCACTGCCACTGGTGCTTCAGCTCCTACGGGTCCTGCGGGTCATTCCTGGTCGAGTGCGGCCAGCGTGTCGGCGAGCCGCTGGTGAACATCTTCGTACACCGCGACGTGTGCCTCGGCGGGGACCCCGTCCAGAGCCTCCAGCCGGGCCAGCCCGGCGTCCACCCCGGGGTGGCCGGTGGGCAGCAGTTCGACGCCGAGCGGCTCGACCGGCGGGCTGGGCTCACTTGTTTCGGGCATCGGGCTCGTCTCGGGCATCGGGGTTCTTCGTACTGGTGGCCTTGCGGACGGTGGTCCTCTTCGTCGCCGTGCGCTTGGCGGCGGTCTTGGGCTGGGCGTCCGGCTGCTTCGCGGTGGCGGTCTTCTTGACCGCGGCCTTCTTGGCGGTGGTGGTCTTCTTCGCGGCGGACTTTCCGGCCGTCGTCTTCGTCGCGGCAGCCTTCCCGGCCGTCGCGGTCTTCGCCGTCGCCTTCTTCGCCGTCGCCTTCTTCACGGCCGTCGGCTCCCCGGTCACCGGCGCCTGCGCGGCGTCCGCCGTGCGCAGCTCCCGCGCCCCGGCCCGCGGCGCGGGCGGCACCGGCGGATCGACCTCGACCGGCTCGTCCACCTCCACCCGCTCGGCCACTATCGGCTCCCCCGCCACGCGCTCGCTCTCGTACTCCCAACCGCGTCCGAACAGGTCGTCCGCCCGCGGCGCGGGCGCCGGCTCCTCCGCCGCCTCGTACGGGACCGGTCCGGGCTTCGCCGCGGCCGGCTCCTCCTCGATCTCGCGCAGCTTGCTCTCCAGGTACGCCAGCACCACGCCGACCTTGGTCACCTGGTCGCCGACCCGCTCGAAGGCCTTCTCCACCTCGTTGCGCGCCACCCCGACCGCCAGGTCCACCCCGGCCCGCCCGGCGGTGACGGCCTCCTCCGCCATCGTCTGCAGCGTCTTGGCGGACGGCGGGAACTGCCCGCCGAGCTTGCGCTCGACCTCGGTCACGTCGACGCCGGTCTTCTCCAGGACCGCGGCCGCCGTCTCGACGACCCGCTTGCCGACCTCCTCCACCACCACGGCGGCGGCCGCCACCGCTCCCCGCACCGTCCTCGGCAGCATCCGGGTGCCTCCTTAG
This sequence comes from Kitasatospora sp. NPDC058190, assembly GCF_042883685.1. Lineage (NCBI taxonomy): Bacteria > Bacillati > Actinomycetota > Actinomycetes > Kitasatosporales > Streptomycetaceae > Kitasatospora > Kitasatospora sp. NPDC058190. The sequence goes on along the minus strand of NZ_JBHVVI010000051.1, from coordinate 6,249 downwards.
CGCCTACGCGCGCATCGCTCCGTCGCCGTCGGTACCCGGGCCGTTTCCGGGCACCCCACTGACGACGCTACCGCCAAAACCCTCCTGAGGTACCGTGGCCCGGGCAGTCAGAGCGCCGTAGTGACCTGGGGATGGAGCCACCGCCATGGCGAACGTCGAGGAGTGCCGGGAGGCGCTGGAGCAGCTCAGCCGGAACATGTCCGACTCCACCGGCGACGTCCGCAAGGCCGCCGCCATGGACCGCTCGCTCAGCTGCCGGATCACCGACCTCGACCTGACCTTCACCGGGCGGCTGCGCGAGGGCCGGATCCAGGACGTCGTCGCCGCGCCCGGCGCGCCCGCCGCGAAGGCGGAGATCCGGCTCACCATGGCCAGCGACGACCTGCTCTCCCTGGTCGGCGGCACGCTCAACTTCGCCTCCGCCTGGGCGAGCGGCCGGGTCAGGCTGGAGGCCGGCTTCCGCGACCTGCTGCGGCTGCGCACCCTGCTCTGACCTCCACCGGGAGTCGGAAGCCTCAGAAGCCGAGCTCGGCCAGCGCCTTCCGTCCGTCCACCGGCCCGCCGTCCGCGTCCAGCGCCGTCCACGCCGCCGCGCACAGCGCCCGCAGGCCGTCCCAGCGGTCCCCGGCACCGGTCAACCGCAGCTCGCCGCCCTCGGCCGTCGCGACCCAACCGCCGCAGCCGAAGCCGCCGTCCCGGGCCGTCACCGCCGGCTGCGGGACCAGCAGGCCGCGCAGGTCCGCCGCCAGGTAGGTCGGCCGGTGCTCGACCGGGGCCGCCAGCAGCTGGGCGGGGGTGGTCACCCCGGTGAACACCAGCAGGCTGTCCACCCCGCCGTTGAACGCGCCCTCGATGTCGGTGTCCAGCCGGTCCCCGACCACCAGCGGCCGCCGGGCGCCGGTCCGCAGCACCGTCTCCCGGTGCATCGGCGGCAGCGGCTTGCCCGCCACCTCCGGCTCCACCCCGGTCGCGGCCCTGACCGCCGCGACCAGCGTTCCGTTGCCCGGCGCGATCCCGCGCGCCGTCGGCACGGTCATGTCGGTGTTCGAGGCCACCCACGGCAGCCCGGCGCGCACCGCGTACGCGGCCTCCGCCAGCTGCGGCCAGCCCACCGACGGGTCGAAGCCCTGGACCACCGCGAGCGGCTCCTCGTCCAGCGAGCGAACCGCCACCAGCCCGCGCTCGGCCAGCGCCTCCTCCAGCCCCAGACCGCCCACCACCAGCACCTTCGCCCCGGCCGGCACCTTCTCGGCGACCACCCGGGCGGCCGCCTGGGCCGAGTTGATGACGTCCGCCGACTCGGCGGGCACACCCAGCTCGGTCAGGTGCTCGGCCACCACCCGCGGCGGGCGGGAGGCGTTGTTGGTCACGTACGCGAGCCGCATCCCGGCCGTCCGGGCGGCCGCCAGCGAGTCCACCGCGTGCTCGATCGCGTGCGGGCCGGCGTAGACCACGCCGTCCAGGTCCAGCAGCGCGGTGTCGTACGCCTCGGTCAGCGGGCCCTCGCTGCCGCCGGGGGCGGTGCGTCGCACGATGGTGGCCGTCTCGGTCATGGCTGCGCTACCTCATTCACTGCGGTTCACCGCGTTCGACACCTGCACTGCTCGTACCTGCCCGTTCAGGCGTCGCCGTTGACACCCTCGGGCTCTCCCCCCGCCTGCTCCCCGGCATCCGCCACGGACTCCCCGCCCTGACTCCTGCCGTTGGCCGGGACCCCGGGCAGCAGCGGGCCGAACGCCCCGGCGCGGGCCGCCAGGGTGGCCCGGGTCTGCCGCAGCGCCTCCCGGTAGTGGTCGGTCTCCGGCCGCATCGCCACGGCCAGCGCCAGGTGCTCGACGGACGTCTCGAAGTCGCCCAGCCGGGCCGCCGCGACGCCCCACCCGAACTGAGCGTAGTCGTCCGCCGGATCGGCCAGCGCCACGGCCCGGAAGTTCTCCAGCGCCGCCGCGTACGACCCGGCGTCGAACTGCGCCCGGGCCAGCGCCTCCCGGATGCTGCGCGAGTGCGGCTCGGCGTCCGCCGCCCGGGCGAGCAGCTGCTCTGCGGCCGCCGGATGCCCCTGGGCCAGCAGTTTCGCGCCCCGGCGGAACCAGTCGTACACGTCCCCGGCGGGCTCCCCGGGCCGTCCCTGGGCCGGGATGCCCCCCATCGGCACGCCCTCCCCCGGGCCGCCGCTGTCCGACCGTCCCTGCCCGTCGTCCATGCCGTACCTCGCCCTCGATCGCTCGCCCGCCCCACGAGACGGCACGGGTATACAGATCTTTCAACAACGTGTACCCGGTTACCATGCCCAGAATGAGCGCACCCAGTGCAGAAGACGGAGTCGAGACTCCCGAGGGCGGCCCCGGCGATCCCGGGCACGTCGCCACCGCAGGCCTGTCCCTGTTCCCCTTCCGGGGCCTGCGCTACGTCCCCGACCGGGTCGGCGCGCTGGCCGCGGTGATGTCCCCGCCGTACGACGTCGTCGACCCGGGGCGCCGGCTCGACCTGGAGACCGCCGACCCGTTCAACGTGGTCCGGCTGATCCTGCCCCGGCCCGAGCCCGAGGACGCCGGTGACCGCCCCGACCGCGACACCAAGTACCGGCACGCCGCCCGGCTGCTGGCCGCCTGGCAGCGCGAGGGCGTGCTCGCCGCCGACCCGCTCCCCGCGATCTACGTCTACGAGCAGCGGGTGCCCGCCACCGCCGACTCCCCCGAGCTGCTCCAGCGCGGTCTGATCGGTGCCCTCGCGGTGAGCGGGCCCGAGGCCGGTGTGGTCCTCCCGCACGAGGACGTCATGCCCCAGCCGGTCGCCGACCGGGTCGGCCTGATGCGCACCACCCGGGCCAACCTCGAACCGCTGCTGCTCACCTACCGCGGCAACGGCGGCGCCTCGGGCGTCCTCGAGCGGACGGTCGAGGGCGAGCCGCTGCTCTCCACCGCCACCAGCGACGGCACCCACCACCGCCTGTGGGCGGTCACCGACCCCGCCGAGATCGCCGAGATCAGCCGCGACCTGGCCACCTGCCGGGCGCTGATCGCCGACGGCCACCACCGCTGGGAGATGTACCTGCGGCTCCAGCGCGAGCACCGCCACCTGCCGCGCAGCCCGTGGGACCGCGGCATGGTGCTCCTGGTGGACACCGCCCGCTACCCGCTGCGGGTCCGGGCCATCCACCGCGTGCTGTACCGGCTGCCGGTGGCCGAGGCGCTGGACAGACTCGGTGACCACTGGAAGGTCAAGGAGGTCCCGGGCCCGCTGCCCGCCGCGCTCCAGGCGCTCGCCGAGCAGAAGCGGCACGGCGGCAACGGCTTCGTGCTGACCGGCGGCAACGGCGTCTACTGGCTGCTCGGCGAGCCCGAGGAGTCCCTGCTGGACGCCACCGTGCCGCACGACCGGCCCGAGGAGTGGCGCCACCTGGACGCCACCGTCCTGCACGCCACCCTGCTCGACCACACCTGGCACGTCCCCGACGGCCCGGACGACATCGGCTACCTGCACACCGCTGCGGCCGCCGAACGCGAGGCGGCCCGCACCGGCGGCACCGCCGTCCTGCTGCACCCGGTCCGGGAGAGCGTGGTGCGGCGGCTCGCCGAGCAGGGCGTCACCATGCCGCGCAAGTCCACCTCCTTCGGGCCGAAGCCGGCCACCGGGCTGGTGCTGCGCAACCTCACCCTGGGCTGACCGCCCTGGACGCCGTGAGGCCCTGCCGTTCCCCGAGGGAGCGGCAGGGCCTCACGGTGTGCCAGGTCAGGGCGCTCAGCTCTGGGCGTCGCCCTTGTCCTCGGCCCTCTCGGCCTTCTCCGACTGCTCGGCCTGCTCGGCCTGCTTGTCCTCGGTCTTGGCGTCCTCGGAACGCTCGGGCACCACGCCGTCGAAGTCCTCGTCGATCTCGAGGTCGTCCTCGTCGTAGTACTCCTCGACGTCCTCCTCGTCCTCGAAGATCACGCGGTCGTCGGCGATGTCGCCGCCCCGCTTCTTCGCCGGGGCCTCGGCCTTCTCGGTCTCCTCCTCGGCCAGCTCCGGGTCGAGCGCGTCGGTGAACTCGACGCCGTCGATCTCTGCCAGGCGCTCGGAGGCGTTGGTCGAACCGTCGGTGTCGGCCTCGGCGGCCTTGGCGAACCAGTCGCGGGCCTCGTCGCCACGGCCGGCCGCGATCAGCGCCTCGGCATAGGCGTACCGCAGCCGCGCGGTCCACGCGTGCACGGCGCTGGAGGCCAGCTCCGGGCTCTGCAGGGTCACGACGGCGGCGTCGAACTGCTCCATGTCGGTGCGGGCACCCGCCGCGACCAGGCGCATCTCGACCTGGCCGGCCTTGTCCAACTGCTTCACCTCGGGCTCACCGGCCATCGCCAGCGCCCGCTCCGGACGGCCCAGACCGCGCTCGCAGTCGGCCATCACCGGCCACAGGTCGGCGCGGCCGGTCATCCGACGGGCGGCGCGGAACTCGGTCAGCGCCTCGGAGTAGCGCTGCGTCATGTACGAGGCGAACCCGGCCGCCTCGCGGACGGCCGCGACGCGGGAGGCCAGCCGGAGCGCGACGCGCGAGTACTGGTAGGCCTCCTCCGGCTCGCCGTCGAGCAGGCGGGCCACCATCACGAGGTTGCGGGCGACGTCGTCCGCGAGCGTCTTGGGCAGGCTCTTGAGCTCCTGGCGCACGTCCGCGTCCAGCTCGAAGCCGGTGACGTCCTCCGGGATCGGCAGGCGCTTGACCGGCTCGTAGTTGCCACGGCGGTCGTCGTAGTCCCGACGGCCCTGGTCGCCGCCCCGGTCGTCCCGACGGTCGTCGCGGCGGAAGCCGCCCTGGCGGTCGTCCCGGCGGTAGCCGCCACGGTCGCCGCCACGGTCATCGCGACGGAAACCGCCACGGTCACCACCGCGCTCGCCACGGTCACCGCGGTCGCGGTTGAAGCCGCCACCGGAGGGGCGGTCGTCACGACGGAAACCACCGCCGGCCGGACGGTCGTCGCGACGGAAGCCGCCACGGTCGCCACCGCGGTCATCGCGGTCACGGTACGGACGGTCGTCACGACGCGGACGCTCATCACGGTCGTCACGACGGAAACCGCTGGGGCGGTCGTCGCGGCGGAACCCGCCACGGTCGTCACGGTCGTCACGACGGAAACCACCCGAGGGGCGGTCGTCACGGCGGAAGCCGCCACCGGAGGGGCGGTCGTCGCGACGGAAGCCACCGCGGTCGTCGCCACGGTCGCGGTTGAAGCCGCCACCGGAGGGGCGGTCGTCACGACGGAAACCACCGCCGGCCGGACGGTCGTCACGACGGAAGCCGCCACGGTCGCCACCGCGGTCATCGCGGTCACGGTACGGACGGTCATCGCGACGCGGACGCTCATCACGGTCGTCACGACGGAAACCGCTGGGGCGGTCGTCGCGGCGGAACCCGCCACGGTCGTCACGGTCGTCACGACGGAAACCACCCGAGGGGCGGTCGTCACGGCGGAAGCCGCCACCGGCCGGACGGTCGTCGCGACGGAAGCCACCGCGGTCGTCGCCACGGTCACGGTTGAAGCCACCACCGGAGGGGCGGTCGTCACGACGGAAACCACCGCCGGCCGGACGGTCGTCACGACGGAAACCACCACGGTCGCCACCGCGGTCATCGCGGTCACGGTACGGACGGTCATCGCGACGCGGACGCTCATCACGATCGTCACGACGGAAACCACCCGACGGGCGGTCGTCACGGCGGAACCCGCCACCGGCCGGACGGTCGTCGCGACGGAAGCCACCGCGGTCGTCGCCACGGTCACGGTTGAAGCCGCCACCGGAGGGGCGGTCGTCACGGCGGAAACCACCGCCGGCCGGACGGTCGTCACGACGGAAGCCGCCACGGTCGCCACCGCGGTCATCGCGGTCACGGTACGGACGGTCGTCACGACGCGGACGCTCATCACGATCGTCACGACGGAAACCGCTGGGGCGGTCGTCACGACGGGAGCCGCCACGGTCGTTGGACCAGCCCCCACGGGACCGGGGCTCGTAGCCTCGGCCGTCATCCGATCGGCGCTCGGGACGGTCCTGGGGCTGGTTCGACATCCTGGTGACTCCTTCTGCTGCTTCAGCTCCACCGCGGACCGACCAACACCAGTGCCGTCACGCGGTATCGGCGCCGGCCTCCTGGCCGCGCACCATCTCCATTGTCCGGCATGTCGGAAGCGTCCGCGCCTGGGCGGAAGTCCCGGCCTGCCGGTCTCGTGCAAGTTCGCAAAAAACAAAAAGGCCGCGGCCCCAGCGAGTCGCTGGGGC